>JBBROR010000079.1:0-11846 GCA_038229175.1 Acetobacterales bacterium
AAGTGCCACGTCGGCGCCCCGCGTGGTGAGCGTGCTGGCCATGATGATGCGCACGGACGGATCCGCCTTCAGCAGTAGCGGCAGTGCCGTCAGCCCATCCATGACGGGCATTTCGATGTCCAGCACGATGACGTCGATCGGTTGGCGCGGGAGTTCCGCCAGCGCCGCGGCCCCGTTGGTTGCTCGGGCGACGACGCGGATGCCGGGCTCGGTTTCGAGCATTCGGGCGATGGCTCCACGGATGACCACCGAATCGTCGCAGATCATCACGCGTGCCGCCGGTTGTTCGATCGGGCGGGGCGGTGGCCGCGCGGCGGCCGCTTGTGGGATCACAAAAGCCCGACCTGGGCAAACTTGCCGAGCAGGATCTCTTCATCGAACGGCTTCATGATGAATTCTTGCGCCCCGTGGGCGATCGCCTGCTCGATGAACGAGATGTCGTTCTCGGTGGTGCAGAACATGACCGGGGGCTTGTCGGGACCGAATTCGAGACGCAGGGCCTTGAGAAACTCGATGCCGTTCATCACGGGCATGTTCCAGTCGAGCAGCACCGAGTCGGGCATGCTCTGCCGGCAGCTTTCGAGTGCCACCTGTCCGTCCTCGGCTTCACGAACGCTGAAGCCTTTGTTCTCCAGGATGCGGCGGGCCACCTTTCGGACCACTCGGCTGTCGTCCACCACCAGGCATGTGTGCGTCGTATCTTGGTGCGTTGGGTTTGGCATGGGGCGCTCCTCAAGCTGGCTCGGTCGACAGCGCGAGAAGGCGGCCCACGTCCAGCACGGCCATCAGGCGGCCCTGAAGGCGATACACTCCGGTGCTGAAGCGGGCCCACTCCTGCGGCAGGGTTGGCGGATTGCGCTCGAACTGACGCAGTGAAAGGCTGAGCACTTCGGACACCTGGTCGACGAGCAAGGCATAGAGTTCGCCGGACTGCTCTGCCACGATGGACATCTGCGCGGTGCCGGCCGGTGCTGGCGGCAGACATAGCCGGCGCCTGAGGTCGATCGCGGTGACGATGCGTCCACGCAGGTTGAGGCTGCCTGCCACTTCGCGGGGGGCGAGCGGAATGCGGGTGATGGCCTGTGGCCCCAGCACGTCCCGCACAGCCAGCACCGGAATGCCGCAGAGTTGATCGGCAACGGAGAGGGTGACGAACACTTCCTCCTGCCGAAGGGCAACCTCGTCGTGGCCTGCACCGATTGCCGATGCCAAATCGTTTGCGCGCATGGTAGCTCCTGTGGGTGTGGGTGGACGGGTTCAGGCCACCATCCGAAGCGCCGGAGGCTCGCAATACGGGCTGTGGGCGAGGCATTGCCGCAGGCTTGCCAGCAGGGCTTCTTTGGCGAACTTGCCCACGTAATCCGTGAAACCGGCCTCTCGCCCGCGTTCGATGTCGCGTTCGGACACGCGGCCGCTGAGTGCGATCATCGGCAGGTCTGACCAGGCGCCGGAAGCACGAACCGCGCGAACAAAACCCAGCCCGTCCATGCCGGGCATCTCGATGTCCGAGATGATGGCGTTAAACATCAGGCCGTTGTCGCGCAGGGTCAGTGCCTTGGCAGCGTCTGGAACGCCGATCACGTCGTAGCCGGCCGCCTGCAGAACGGGGACGATCATCTGGCGAAAGAAGTCACTGTCTTCGACGACCAGAAGCCTGGCGCGATGGCTGCCGCCGTCTTGCGTTTCGGGGAGCGTGTCGAACCAGTCTGGCTGCGCCTGGGTGAGCCAATAGGAGGTGTCGATCACATCGGTGGCGCGGCCGGCGATGATGGCGGTGCCCAGCACGCCCACCTTGCTGCCGCAGAGTTCGATGTGCAGGCTTTCTTCCACGACATCGACGATTTCCTCCACGATCAGGCCCATTCGCCTGTCGCCGGACGCGCCGGTGTTGCTGTCGGTGAAGACCAGCACCGATTGGTGCGTCTTTGTAAGGTCGACATGGCCCGACATCGGCACAAGCCGCATCAGTCGGCCGCGATACTGCGTGACCGGCAGGCCGGCCGCGCATTCGATCCGGTCCTGGACGATGTTTTCGAGCCGGGCCACAAGGCCCAGGGGCACGGCCTTGATGTCGTGGTCGCCCACGCGGAACAGCAGCATCGCGGTTTTGTCCGGCAGGATCTCGCTGGCGATGTGCGATGTCGCGGATGTGTTGGCGTGTCGTCCGTCGGATGCGCCGGCGATGCCGCTGGCACGCGCGATTCCGCTTGGGTCGAGGATCATGATGACCGATCCGTCGCCCAGGATGGTGTTGCCGCTGAACATGCTGATGTGGCGCAGCACCGGTGCAACCGGCTTGACCACAATCTCCTCGGTGTCGAACACCCGGTCGACGATCAGGCCCACCTCGCTGGCGCCGACCTTGGCCACGATGATCGTGAGCGAGTCGTCGCCCTTGGCATGCGTGGCGAGGGCGGCGGTGCTGGTGTGCTGGTGCGCCGGCTCTCGCAGGCGGAGCAGCACGTCGAGGCTGACCAGGGGCAGCAGCCTGTCGCGCAGCCGCAGCACGGGGGTGCCGTTGATCCGCTCCACAAGGCTGGTGACCGTCTGTTGGTCGACAGCCTGGGCCGCGTGGGTGCCTTCACGTGCACGCACCAGCTCGACCACGCTGATTTGTGGAATGGCGAAACGCTCCTCCCCGGCCTGCACGATGAGGGCGGAGACGATGGCCAGGGTGAGGGGGATCTTGATGGTGAAGACCGTGCCTTCGCCGGGGCGGCTTTTGAGTTCGATTGTGCCGCCGATCCGCTCGATGTTGGTTTTCACGACATCCATGCCGACGCCGCGGCCAGACACCGCGGTTACGGCGGCGGCGGTGGAGAAGCCCGCGCGGAAGATGAAGCGCTGGATGACTTCATCACTCATGGACGCAAGATCGGCTTCGGTGGCGAGACCTTTCGAGAGCACCTTGGACTTGATGCGCTCGATCGGCAGGCCGCGGCCGTCATCGGCGATTTCGATGACGATGTGGCCGCCTTCATGGAAGGCGTTGAGCTTGATCCGGCCGGTGTCGGCCTTGCCCGCGGCCCGACGCTCTGCCGTTGTCTCCAGCCCGTGGTCTCCGCTGTTGCGGACCATGTGGGTGAGCGGGTCCTTGATGAGTTCGAGCACCTGGCGATCCAGCTCGGTCTCGGCGCCCAGCATTGTCAGTTCGATTTTTTTGTCGAGCTCGCGCGCGAGATCCCGCACGATGCGGGGAAGCTTGTTCCAGGCGTTGCCGATCGGTTGCATGCGCGTTTTCATCACGCCCTCCTGCAGGTCGGAGGTGATGTGCGACAGGCGCTGCAATGGCCCGGTGAAGCCGCTGTTCTCGTGGCTTCTGGCCTGCTGCAGCAGTTGGTTGCGGGTGAGCACGAGTTCGCTGACCAGCGTCATCAGGTTTTCGATCACGTCCACGCCGACGCGGATGGTTTGGCCGGCCATGGCCTGTTCGGGAGCTGTGGGATCGCCTGCGACGCTCTCTGGCACCGAGGGGGGCGGTGGTTCCGATGGAGGCATGGGGATGGCGGGCCTTTCGGCTTCGGCCGGTTTTGGAGGTTCGGCCGGCAGGGTAGCAGGTGGTGCCACGGTGGGGGTGGCCGAAGGGGCTTTGCCTTCGCTGATGGCGTCGAGGTTGAGGATCAGGTCGGTATCCTTCCCATCCGGCTCGACGCCGTTGCTCGCCAGCCCCGCCACGATCAGCTTGATGCGATCGAGCGAGCCGAGAATGGCGGTGATGAGGTCTGGTGTGACGGGAAGAACGCCGTCCCGCACCCGGCCGAGGACATTTTCCGCCGCGTGGGCCACCCGTTCCAGCCGGGGCAGGCCAAGAAAGCCGCAGGTGCCCTTGATGGTGTGCACCAGGCGAAAAATCAGCGAGAGCGTGGGGGCGTGCTGCGGCTCCTGCTCCAGCTTCACCAGGGCCAGGTCGGCCTCGGCCAGGCTTTCGTTGGTTTCGGTCAGAAAATCACTGAGCAGATCATCCATCGCGTGGTCCAGGCCCCGGTTTGCCGTGATCCGGGCGGCATGCCCGGGCGGAGGTGAGGTTCGATGGACGCAGTGTGGCGGGTGGATACGAATAAAAGATGAAGAACGGAGCGCTTTGGCGTGAGCGGTTTCAGATTTCGCCGATCTCGATCAGCAGCGGCGATGCAGCGTCGCCCGGCCCCAGCAAGGCCGACACGCGCAGCCCCGCGGCATGGGCGACGAGCGCGCTCATCGGGCCGAGCAGGTGCTGGGGACCGCAGGTGGTCGCCGCCGCCTGGGCCTGGGCGATATCGGCGAACTGGCCGAGGAGGCCTTGTGGCCAAGCGGCGCGGGGGCCTGCGATGGCCAGCACCAGACTGCCGCCGGGTGCTTCGCTCAAGGTGAGGATTCCTTCGCCGCCCAGGCTTTCGGCGGCCAGCATCAGCAGGTTCAGCACCAGCCGGGACGCTTCGGCGGTAAACGGCCGCGTGAGCGAAAGTCCGTCCAGCCTGGCCTGAATACGGCGGCCTTGCGGCAATCCGCCGGCCAGAGTGCTAAGATCGGCGCCGTCCATGGCGCAGCCCTCGCCGGCCCAGGCCGCGCGCATCAGGCGGAGACGCTGGCCCAGAACGATGCCGGCTTGCAGCGCCATGGGCAGGGCTTCCTCCTGCATGGCAGCGTCTTCGGAGGCCAGTTCCAGCGCGCCCATCAAGGTGCCCAGCACGCCGGCGAGATCGTGGCACAGCCGTGCCGCCAGTGCTTCGGCCAGGATCAGGCTCGTTGTCTGCCCTGCCCCCTGGGGCTCTTGCGTTGTCATCGGCAGGATCCGCATGTTTAAGCTTGAAGTCTACCGCGCCGATGGAAAACGCCGCATGAACAATGACAGCGATGCCGACCGTTTCCACGCCGACCGTTTCCACGCGGGGCTTGAGCCGGGTGAGCGCGTGCGCCATCCGCAGCAGCCGGATTGGGGCTGCGGGCAGGTTCAGTCGGTGGTGGGCAGCCGGGTGACGGTGAATTTCGAAAACGCGGGCAAGGTGCTGATCAATGCGCGCGTTGTGACGCTGCAAAGCGTGAGGGATTGACGGTTGGCCTTGCAGTTGCGCCGTGGATGGACAACATCGTGGTGGGGAGTGTTCCGCATAGCATGATCGATCCTTTTGGCCGTACCATCACCTATCTTCGCGTCTCGGTGACGGATCGCTGTGATTTCCGCTGTGTTTACTGCATGGCGGAGGACATGACCTTCCTGCCCAAGCTGGAACTGCTCACGCTGGAGGAGATGGAGCGTCTGTGCGGTGCCTTTATCCGGCTTGGCACCGACAAGATCCGCATCACGGGCGGCGAGCCGCTGGTGCGGCGCGACGTGCTGAAGCTGTTTCAGGGGCTTGGACGGCGGATCGGCAACGGCCTGTCGGAACTCACGCTGACCAGCAATGGCAGCCAGATGAGCCGCTTTGCGCCTGACCTGTATGCTGCCGGGGTGCGGCGGGTGAATGTGAGCCTGGATACGCTTGATCCTGCGCTGTTTGCGTCCATCACGCGGTGGGGCAAGCTCGATAAGACGCTGGACGGCATCTTTGCCGCCAAGGCCGCTGGGCTTGCGGTGAAGATCAACGCGGTGGCGTTGAAGGGCGTGAACGAGGACCAGTTCGACGGGATGCTGGCTTGGTGCGGCGAGCATGGCTTTGACCTGTGTTTGATCGAGACCATGCCGTTGGGCGAGATCGACGGGCAGCGGGCGGACCAGTATCTGCCACTTTCGCAGGTGCGAGCGCGGCTGCGCAAGGCCTGGACCCTTGAAGACACCGATTACCAGACCGGGGGGCCGGCGCGGTATTTCACGGTGGCCGAGACCGGCCAGCGGATTGGGTTCATCACGCCGATGACGCATAATTTCTGCGAGAGCTGCAACCGGGTTCGGCTGACCTGCACCGGCACGCTGTACATGTGCCTGGGGCAGGACGACGCCGCGGATTTCAGGCCGCTGTTGCGGAGCGGGGCTTCCGATGAGGCGATCGATGCGGCGATTGTGGCCGCGATTGCACGCAAGCCCAAAGGGCATGACTTCGTGATCGACCGGCGGGAGACCGCGCCCGCGGTGGCGCGGCATATGAGCGTGACGGGCGGGTAATAACGGCGTCAATAACGCGCTTTGACGGGTTTTTTTGTTGAGTCTGGCCACCTGGCGTGGTGTGCAATGCAGGGTGACGATCGCACTCCCTTCCTCTCCGTTCTTGGATCTTACGACCGTATTTCGGGCCTTGCTCGGGCGGGTGGGAGAGTGGCGTGGGCGCGGGCTTTTCAGCGAGACGCTGATGTTTCTGTTGTTTCGGCGGGTTTCGTTGGCCATCGGGCAAATGGAGCGGTTGGTGGCGCGGTTCGAGGCGGGCAGGCTGTGGCGGCTGGCACCCCGGCCGGTGGCTCACGCGGCGGCTTGTTCCGGTGACGGTGGGCCTGGCGGGGAAAAACGGATTTGGCCGGGGCGGTTCGGGTGGCTGGTGCGGCTCGCGGGCTGGCAGGCGGCTGGCTACGGGTCCCAGTTGCGCCACCTGCTGCAGACGCCTGAGATGGTGGCGCTGTTGACGGCGGCCCCTCAGGCCGGGCGGATCCTGCGTCCGATTTGCCGGATGCTGGCGATCGAGAGCGCCTTGTTGCGGCCGGGGGTTCCGGCCAAGGTTCCGGTTTTGCGTGAGCCAGTGGCGAAAAAAATCAGGACGAAGCCTGCGCCCTTGGATTGGGGGCGGATTCCGTTACCGAAGGGGGTGCTGTCGGCGGCGCGGCGTCAGGGGTATGGCAAGAGGAAAGATTATTTCGGCGCGGGTGATTAGGGCCAGCGAAGATCTGCGACTTTTTTGTTGCGAATTGTTATCGAGTTTGTGTTGTGTTTGGTGGGCTGAAGGCCAGGCTACGGGGTGGAGGTGTTCTGGTCGCCGAGCGCCTGCGCCAGCGAGATCTGGGCGCTGCCTGGGCGTAGGGGTTTGGGTTGCGAGGCGGCGGGGCCCCAGCCGGTGAGCATGGCGACCCGCAGGGTGGTGGACAGGGTGCCGTCGGAGCCTGTCATGGCTGCGATGGCGGCGGGTAGCAGGAAGCGGCTTGGGCTGCTTCGGCTGCGTTGGACGGTGGCATTGGCCTCGCCGGCGTGGCGGAGGTCGCGCAGCAGGTTGAAGGGGGTGGCGTAGCGCAGGGTGATGTCTTCGGCGTCGGCCACCGGCAGGGCGAATCCGGCGCGTTGCAAGAGGGCGGCGCCGTCGCGCAGATCGGGGAAGGGTGCGACGCGTGGCGCGGCGCCGCCGGACAGGGTGGCCTCCGCCTCCGTCAGGGCGTTTCGCAGTTCGGCCAGGGTGCCGAGGGCTGGGAGGCTGGCGAGGAAAAGCCCGTCTGGCGCCAGCGCCTGGCGGATTTGGATGAGGGCGCCAGGCAGGTCGTTGATGCCGTGCAGCGATAGGTTGGCGACCACGAGATCGAAGCTGGCCGGCGCGAAGGGAAGGCGCTCCTCGTCCATTGCGGCCATAGGCGGGCCGTTTCGGGCAGCCATCGCCGGAGAGAGGTCGGTGGCGACGGTCCAGATGCCGCGCGCGCGCAGCATTGGCGCGGTGATGCCGCGGCCGCCGATGTCCAATGCGCGGGTGAAGCGGCGCGTGGTGTCGTCGAGCCGATCGAGCAGGCGGTCGGCCACGTCCTGCAGGATGGGCGCCACCTGGTGCACCGTGGCGGCCGCACGGTTGCGATGCCGGCGAATGGCGGCGCGGTCGAAGATGACGGGGGGTGTGGATTGGTGCTGCATGAACGCGGATGTGACGTGGGAATGGTTTGCTGCCAAGCCCCTCGGCACGCCAAACTGAGGTGTGCGTCGTGATATGCGACAGGCACAGGGGTTGGATATGACGGGGTTTGATAGGGCGGGGTTGCATATCGCTGCATGGGGCGGGGCGTTGCTGGACGTTTTGTTGCCGCCGGTCTGCCTGACCTGTGATGCGGCGGTGGATGCGCCGGGCCGGTTGTGTGCGCCGTGTTTTTCGCTGATGAATTTCATCACGCGCCCATTCTGCCGCCGCTGCGCTGCCCCGTTCAGCCATGCGGTGCCGATCGGTGGGGCCGGAGAATGCCAGCAATGCCAGGAGGCGCCGCCGCCCTGGGGGCAGGCACGTGCGGCACTGCGCTACGACGTGCAGAGTCGTCGGCTGATCCTGCCGCTGAAGCACAACGATCGGCCAGAACTGGCGCGCTGGCTGGCGGTGCTGATGGTGCGGGCCGGCTTGGATCTGCTTGAGACCGCGGACCTGCTTGTTCCGGTGCCGCTGCATCCGCAGCGATTGCGGGCGCGCGGCTACAACCAGGCGGCGCTGTTGGCGCGCGCGATCGGCCGTATTCGGCATCTGCCGACGCGGCTGGACGCGCTGGTGCGTTTGCGGGTGACGCCGTCGCTGGCGGCTCTTTCGGCCGACCAGCGCCAGGTTGTGCTGCGCGATGCGATTGCACCGCGGCGCGGGGCCGGGGCTTCGATTAACGGGCTCCGGATTGTGCTCATCGACGATGTGCTGACGTCGGGCGCCACGAGCGCGGCCTGTTCGGTGGCCTTGTTGGCGGCGGGGGCGGCCGCGGTGGATGTGCTGGTTGTGGCGCGGGTGCCAGATCCGCGCAGTGAAACGGTGCGGCATCTTGCGGTGGCGGGCGTTCGATCCGATTTGGAAGGATCTGACATGACAGGAGCCAGGGTTCGCCGATGATCGAGATCTATACCGAAGATTTCTGCGGCTTTTGCACGCGGGCGAAAACTCTTCTGACGCAGAAGGGCGCGGCATTCCAGGAGATACACGCGCCGCGCGGCTCGAAAGAACGCAATGAGAGCCAAAAGCGTGCCGGTCGCACCAGCGTGCCGCAGATTTTCGTCGATGGCACGCATATCGGTGGTTGTGACGACCTGGTTGCGCTGGAGCGGCAGGGCAAGCTGGATGCGATGCTGAAGGCGGCCTGACGCAGCCATGTTATCGGTTGCTTGCGTGGCACGGCGGCACGGCTCACATTTCGGGATATCTCGGGACGATCGATGATCCACTACAATCTTCAGTGCGGCCAGGCGCATGAGTTCGACGGCTGGTTCGCAAGTGCGGCCGCGTTCGACAAGCAGGCTGCCCGAGGGCTGGTGGAGTGCCCGGTTTGTGGTGGCGTGGACGTGCAGCGCGGGCTGATGGCGCCGGCGCTGCCCCGGAAGGGCAATGCGCGATCGCCTGAGCCTGCCAGGTCAATCAGCGTCATGCCGGAACGGATGCCAGATCATGTGCGCGTGGCGTTGCAGCGCATGCGGGCGGAGGTGGAACGCAGCTGCGACTATGTGGGGGACAGCTTTGCCGAGGATGCGCGCCGGATGCATGACGGCGACCTTCCGGCGCGGCCGATCTATGGCGAGACCACGCCTGAGCAGGCTGAGGCGTTGGCCGATGATGGCATCGCCGTGGCGCGGATTCCCTGGGTGCCCCGCGCCGATGGGTGAGGCCGGTTGGTTATCGGATTCAATCCTTGCGGGCTGCCAGGATGTAGTTGACCGAGGTGTCCGGGCTTGTGCGCCACCGACCGGTGAGCGGTGCGTAGCGCATGCCGGCAACATCGGTGGTGCGCATCCTCGCTTGGCGCAACATCGCGGCGACCTCCGCGGGGGATAGGAATTTCGACCAGTCATGCGTGCCTGCCGGTAGCAGGCGAAACAGATATTCGGCGCCGATCTTGGCTGTGAGATAGGCACGTCGGGTTCGGTTGAGCGTGGAGAGAACCAACAGGCCGCCCGGCTTGAGCAAGACTGACAACGTGTTCACGAAGGCCTGGGGATCGGCCACATGCTCGATCACCTCCAGGGCAGTTATGACATCGTAGCGCGCTTCTTCCGCCAGCAATGACTCGGCGGTCGACACGCGATAGGCGAGGGCGAGGGGTTGGCCTTGCGCGTGGACCGTGGCGGCACCGATGACCTCGGCGGCGGCGTCGATCCCCGTGACGTTATAGCCACGGCGGGCCAGCGCCTCGGCGGCCAGACCTGCACCGCACCCGACATCGAGCAGGCACAGATGTGGGGGAGGCACAGGGGAATTGCGCGGGGGGGTGGCGAGGTGGGCCTTGATCTGGCCGTCGATCCAGCCGACGCGAAGCGGGTTCATTGCGTGCAGCGGCGCCATGGGCCCGCGTGGATCCCACCAGCGGCTGGCCAGGGCACCGAAGCGCGCCACTTCAGCGGGGACGACGCTGTTGCTCATGCCAATGATCCTAAGCTCAGTTTGATTTGATGTGCGGCGCTGTGAAGGCTTTCGCAACCCTTGCAACCACGGGAGCGCTGTTGAAAGAGTGAGGATCCAATGACCCGGGATTATGCGTCCAGTATCTCGCGGAGCGTATGGGCGAGCTGGCTCTGGCGGAACGGCTTGCCGAGGACGCGAACCGATGCGTCGTTGCCCGGGCGGTTGCCGAATTCCGAGTAGCCCGAGGTCAGCAGCACCTTCAGCGCCGGTTTGAAGGCGCGGGCCTGTTTCACCAGGGCGAAACCGTCCATGCCGCCGGGCATCACCACGTCGCTGAACACGAGGTCGATGCCTGGATTGGCCTTGATGAGCTGCATCGCGTCCTGTGGGTTGTCGACGCCGATGATGCGGTAGCCGAGCTGGGACAGCAGTTCGGTGGTGACCAGGCGAACCCCTTCGTTGTCTTCGACCACCAGGATCGTTTCGCAGCCGCCGCGGATCTCGCTGGGCGCCGCAGGTTCCGGCTCGGGCGCCACCACGCCGTCTGCGCGCGGCAGGTAGAGGCGGAACACGGTGCCTTGGCCGGGCGCGCTGTCGACCACGATATGGCCGCCTGATTGGCGGATGAAGCCGAAGACCATGCTCAGCCCCAGGCCGGTGCCCTGGCCTTCGTCCTTGGTGGTGAAGAAGGGCTCGAAGATGTGGGACACCACCTGGGGGGCCATGCCGGTTCCGGTATCGGCGACCTCGATCAACACGTAGTCGCCCGGCTTGGCGTCGGGCGTGGTGCGCATGTCCGCGGTTGTGAGGCGGCAGTTGCGGGTGTTGATGGTGAGCGTGCCGCCGTTCGGCATCGCATCGCGGGCGTTGGTGGCAAGGTTCGCGATCGCGGTTTCGAGCCGCGTGGCATCGGCGTTCACTGGCCAGATGTCTGCGCCGAGCTCGAGGTGGATGCGAATGCCCTCGCCCAGCGTGTGTTCCAGCAGGCTGGCGATGGCGCCGATCCATTTGTTCACGCTGATGCGCTGTGGGGCCAGCGGCTGCCTTCTGGCGAATGCGAGCAGCTGGGAAATGAGGGTGGCACCGCGCAGGCTGGCCTGGAGTGCGCGGGAGGCGTGTTTGTCGACGGCCTCCGGCTGGTCTGTGCGGCCCAGCACCTGTTCGAGGTTCAGTGAGATGACGGCGAGGAGATTGTTGAAGTCATGCGCCATGCCGCCGGTGAGGTTGCCGATCGCCTCCATCTTCTGGGCCTGTGCCAGGCCTTCATCGGCCAGCCTTCGGTCGGTGATATCAGAATACGTGGCCACCCAGCCACCATCCGGCATAGGCTGATGGGCCACGGCAAGCGCACTCATCTGGCCGGCCACCAGTTCGTCGTTCTGCACCACGAAGCCGCCTTTGTCGGCCTGGTCGACCAACGCCTGCTGTTCCTGCCAGACCCTTCGCACCAGCAGCGGGTCGGCACGCCCGGCCTGGATGATGTCGTCGAACAGGCTTGCCACCGGCATCCCGGTTGGGGGGGCCTCGATATTGAACAGCTCGCGGAACTGCTGGTTGCACACGATGAGCCGGTTGTCTGGCCCGACCATGCACAGCGCCTGGGACATGTTGTTCAGCGCCGCATCGAACCGGGTGTTCTGCAGCGCCAGCTCGTGGTCTCGTGCCTGAAGG
>JBBROR010000080.1:0-11766 GCA_038229175.1 Acetobacterales bacterium
CCACGCGTTCATGATCTACGACACGTTGTATGGGCTCGATTCCAATCTGGCGCCCAAGCCGCAGATGGCGGCGGGGCATGTGGTGTCTGACGATGGGCGCCGGGTGGTGATCACGTTGCGGGACGGGTTGATGTTCCATGATGGCGCCAAGGTTCTGGCGCGGGATGCGACCGCAAGCATCAAGCGCTGGATGGTGCGCAACCCGTTCGGCCAGAAGCTGGCAACCGTTACGGATGATGTGGTGGCGCTGGACGACACGCGTTTGGAGTTTCGGCTGCGCAAGCCGTTTCCGCTGTTGTTCGCGGCATTGGCGGTGATCGGGTCGGCGTGTTTCATCATGCCGGAGCGGGTGGCATCGATCGATCCGTTCAAGCAGTTGTCGGACACCACAGGGTCGGGGCCGTTTCGCTACCTGGCGTCTGAGTTCAACTCGGGTAGTTTTGTGGGGTATGCCCGCAATGAGCGCTATGTGCCGCGCGATGAGGCGGTATCGTTCACCGCGGGCGGCAAGCGGGCGTTCTTCGATCGGGTGGAGTGGCGGATCATCACGGATGCGGCCACGTCGGCTGCGGCGTTGCAGAACAACGAGATCGACTGGTTCGAGCAGCCGCCGCCGGAAATTTCCGATATGCTGCGGCGCAACAGCAAGATTGTGGTCTCGCCGATCGACACGCGGCCGAACCCGGCGATGCTGCGTCTGAACCATCTGCATCCGCCGTTCGATCGGAAAGAGGCGCGCCAGGCGTTGCTTTCGGCGATCGATCAGATGGATTTCATGACCGCGATCGTGGGGCCGGATCCGAAGGGGTTTTCCAGCATCGGCGCGTTTACGCCGGGGACCGCGCTTGCCTCTGACACGGGCATGGCGGCGCTGCTGGGGCCCCGGAGCGTGGATCGGGCGAAGGCGCTGTTGCGTGAGGCGGGGGCGCTGACGCCGCGGATGCGGTTGATCGGGCCCACGGATATTCTGGCGCCGGCCGCGATGACGCAGGTGGCGGGGGCGTTGTTCAAGGATCTTGGTTTCAACCTGGACTTTGCGTTGAGCGACTGGGGCACCGTGATCCAGCGTCGGGCGTCGCGCGAGCCGGTGGACAAAGGCGGTTGGTCGGCGTTGCTGACCGCGTTTGGGAGTTTCGATTGGATGGACCCGGCGGGGCACCCGGTGCTGCGGGGGAATGGGAAAGATGGCTGGTTTGGCTGGCCGAGCATTCCGAAGCTGGAGGCTTTGCGTGACGACTGGTTCGACGCGCCTGACCTGGCCAGCCAGAAGGCGGTGGCCGCGGACATGCAGCGCGTTATGTTCGATGAGGTGCCTTTCATTCCGGTGGGTGCCTATTATTCGAACACCGCCTCGCGCCGCGACCTTACCGGGCGGGTCAGCGGATTT
Source organism: Acetobacterales bacterium (assembly GCA_038229175.1). Taxonomy (GTDB): domain Bacteria; phylum Pseudomonadota; class Alphaproteobacteria; order Acetobacterales; family Acetobacteraceae; genus CAIQQQ01. The sequence continues at coordinate 1,388 of JBBROR010000080.1, forward strand.
GCGCTGTTCTATAATCTGGGCCGCGCCTGAACGCTGCGTGTTGCGAGCGAACGTCGCTTGCAGCATGGCACGCCTGCGTTACACTCATATGCACCGGCGTAGGCACGCCGTTTGCACTATCCATCCGAGTTTCAAGCCATAGGGATGCCCGAATGAAGCGCCGTACGTTGCTCACCACCGCCGCAGCCGCCTCGGCCACGCTTGCCGCTCCGCGGCTGTCGCTGGCACAAAACACCCGCGTGCTGCGGTTTGTGCCGCAGGCCAATCTGTCGTCGCTCGATGCGGTGGCCGGCACGCAGTATGTGGTGCGCAACGCGGCGCTGATGGTGTGGGACACGCTGTATGGCGTGGATGCGAGCAACACGCCAAAGCCGCAGATGGCCGAGGGCCACACGGTGAACGCCGATTTCACCGACTGGACGTTCAAGCTGCGCCCAGGTCTGAAATTCCATGACGGCGAGCCGGTGCTGTCAAAGGACGTGGTAGCGTCGTTGAACCGTTGGATGGTGCGCGACACCATGGGCCAGCAGATCAAGGTGCGGCTGGACGCGTTGGAGGCGGTGGATGACCGCACCATTCGTATTCGCCTCAACAAGCCATTCAGCAAGATGCTGTTTGCGCTTGGAAAGTCCAACGCCCCGGTGGCGTTGATCATGCCGGAGCGGATTGCCAAGACCGACCCGTTCCAGCTCATCAAGGAGTATGTCGGCTCCGGCCCGATGAAGTTCAGCACCACGGAATGGGTGCCGGGTGCCAAGGCCGTGTTTGAGAAATTCGATGGCTACAACGTGCGCCCCGAACTGGGTGAGTGGCTGTCTGGTGGCAAGCGGATGAATTTCGACCGGATCGAGTGGATCATCATTCCCGATGCCGCCACCGCCGGGGCCGCACTGCAGAACGGTGAGGTGGATTGGTGGGAGAACCCGGTTGCCGACCTGGTGCCGCTGCTGAAGCGCAACCGCAACCTCAATGTCGATATCGGTGATCCGCTCGGCAATATCGGCAGTTTCCGCATCAACCACCTCAACCCTCCGTTCAACGACGTGCGGGTGCGGCGCGCCGTGATGATGGCGCTGAGCCAGGCCGACTACATGCAGGCTGTGGTGGGTGACGACACCAACCTGTGGAAGGCCTGCCCGAGCTTCTTCACGCCGGGCTCATCGATGTACACCGAGGAGGGCGGCGAGCTTCTGAAAGGCCCGCGCGACTACGAGGGTGCGAAGAAGCTGTTGAAGGAAGCCGGCTACAATGGCGAAAAGATCCGTCTGATCGTGCCGACGGACGTGGCCATCACCAAGGCGGAAGGCGAGGTGACGGCCGACCTGCTGGGCAAGATCGGCATGAACGTCGATTACGTCGCCACCGACTGGGGCACCACCGGCACCATCCGCGCCAAGAAAGACCCGGTGGCAAAGGGCGGCTGGAATATTTTCCACACGTGGCACGCGGGTGCGGACTGCATCAATCCGGCGCCTTACACGGCGTTGGATGCCGGCGGTGACAAGGCCTGGTTTGGCTGGCCGAAATCTGACGCCGTGCAGAAAGGTATTGCCGACTGGTATGCCGCACCCGACGAGGCGGCTGAAAAGAAGGCCATCGTGGACATCAACAAGGCGTCGTTCGAGAACGTCACCTACATCCCCACCGGTTTTTTCCTACAATACACCGCTTGGCGGAAGAACGTGTCGGGCATCGTGAAGTCGCCATTCCCCGTGTTCTGGGGTGTGCAGAAGAGCTGAGAGCATATTAGATGTTTGCCTATATTTGCAGGCGCGTGCTGGCCACCATCCCCGTTATGGCGGTGGTGGCCCTGTTCGTGTTCAGTCTGCTCTACATCGCGCCAGGCGACCCGGCTGCGATCATCGCCGGCGACCAGGCGTCGCCGGCCGATGTGGAGCGCATCCGGGAATCGCTGGGGCTTGACCGGCCATTCCTGGTCCGCTTCGGCGCCTGGCTGTGGGGGGTGCTGCAGGGAGATCTCGGCACGTCCATCTTTACCAACCTGCCGGTGAGCCACATGATCGCGCAACGGATTCAACCCACCTTGTCGCTGATGGTTATCACGCTGGTGATCTCTCTCACGTTGGCCATTCCACTGGGCGTGGTGGCGGCGTGGAAGCAGGGGTCGTGGATCGATCGTGCGTCGATGGTGCTGTCGACGCTGGGCTTCTCGGTGCCGGTGTTCGTGGTGGGCTATGTGCTGGCCTACACCTTTGCCCTATCGCTCGACTGGGTGCCGGTGCAGGGCTATACGCCGATCACCCAGGGACTGTGGAAGTGGTTCCAGAATCTTATTCTACCGGCCATCGCGCTTGGCCTGATCTACATGGCACTGATCGCCCGCATCACGCGTGCCACGATGCTGGAGGTGCTGAGCCAGGACTATGTTCGAACGGCGCGCGCCAAAGGTGTTGATCAGAAGGGAATTCTGTTCATTCACGCTCTGAAGAACGCCGCTGTGCCGATTGTGACCATCGTGGGCATCGGCTTTGCATCGCTGATCGGTGGCGCCGTGGTGACGGAAAGCGTGTTCGCCATTCCCGGGCTTGGGCGGCTGACGGTGGATGCCATCCTGCGGCGGGACTATCCGGTGATCCAGGGCGTGGTGCTGATGTTCAGCTTCATCTATGTGCTGGTCAATCTCGGCGTCGATTTGCTCTACACCCTGTTTGATCCGAGGATCCGCTATTGAGCACAACCTTTCCCGGGGCCCCTCACATTGTCGAGGCGCCCGCGCTGCCCAACGTTCTGCCACCGCGCCGGGAGCGCGGGCGGACGGCGATGTTCATCTACCGGTATCCCACCATCGCCATCGGTGGCGTTCTGCTGGCGCTGATCCTTCTGATTGCGGTGTTCGCGCCATTTTTGGGGACCGTCGATCCGACCGCGCTGGCACCTTCGCGCCGGACGCGGCCGCCGCCGGATTTCGTGGCCTGGATGCTCTACTATGCAGGCCTGATTCCGGGGCTGAGCTATTTACTTGGTGATTTTGCCAAGCCTGCGGTCCCGCAGTTCCTGTTCGGGTCCGACATGCTCGGCCGCGATATCTATTCCCGCACGCTTTATGGGGCGCGGGTCTCGCTGGAGGTGGGTTTTGCGGTCGCCACCGTGTCGTCGGTGATCGGCATGTTCATCGGTGTGTGCGCCGGTTTCATTCGCCTGCTCGACACCATCATCATGCGGGTGATGGACGGGCTGATGTCCATTCCGGCCATTCTGCTGGCCATAGCCCTTATGGCGCTGATCGGCGCCTCCGTGCAGAACGTGGTGATCGCCATTTCGGTGGCTGAAATCCCGCGTGTGGCGCGGCTGGTGCGTGGCGTGGTGCTGTCGCTGCGTGAACAGCCTTATGTGGAGGCGGCGATCGCGTCAGGGACGAGTGTTCCGAAAATCATCTTCCGGCATATTTTGCCCAACACGATGGCTCCCATCATTGTGCAGGCAACGTTCATCTGTGCGTCGGCCATGCTGGCCGAGGCCACGCTGTCGTTCATTGGCGCCGGCACGCCGCCCACCATTCCGTCCTGGGGCAACATCATGGCCGAGGGTCGTGCGCTGTGGCAGGTGAAGCCTTACATTGTGTTCTTCCCGGCGATGTTCCTTTCGATCACCGTTTTGGCGGTGAACCTTTTGGGCGACGGCCTGCGCGACGCGCTCGATCCGCGTCTGGCAAAACGGATCTGATATGAGCCTGTTATCTGTCGAAAACCTGCAGACCCATTTTGGGACACCGGATGGCGTGGTGCGCGCCGTGGAGGGATTGTCGTTTACCGTCGACGCCGGCGAGACCGTGGCCATCGTGGGGGAGTCGGGCTGCGGCAAGTCTGTGACCTCGATGTCCATCCTGCGGCTGATCCCGACGCCGCCCGGCAAGATCGCCGGGCGCATCATGTTCGAAGGCCGTGACCTGCTGGACTGCACGGACGCCGAGATGCGGGCCATTCGCGGCAAGGAGATCAGCATGATCTTCCAGGAGCCAATGACCTCGCTGAACCCGGTGCTGACGGTGGGCCGGCAGATCGGTGAATCGCTTGTGCTGCACGAGGGACTTTCGGCCCGTGACGCTGAGGCGCGGGCGGTGGAAATTCTCACCCTGGTGGGCATTCCGGCCCCAGGCCGCCGCGTGAAGGAGTATCCGCACCAGCTTTCCGGCGGCATGCGCCAGCGTGTGATGATCGCCATCGCACTTGCGTGCAACCCCAAGCTGCTGATCGCCGACGAGCCGACGACGGCGCTGGACGTGACCATTCAGGCACAGATTCTGGACCTGATGCGCGACCTCAAGACCCGGCTTGGCTCGGCGATCATGCTGATCACCCACGATCTTGGCGTGGTGGCCGAAATGGCCCAGCGCGTGGTGGTGATGTATGCGGGCCGGAAGGTGGAGGAGGGGACAGCGATCGCCATTTTCGGCAATCCGCAGCACCCCTACACACGTGGGCTGTTGGGCGCGGTGCCGAAACTCGGCTCGTCGCTGGCGCACGGCGGCCGCACCAAGCTGGTGGAGATCGGCGGGCAGGTGCCGTCCTTGCGCAAGCCGATCATCGGCTGCGCCTTCGCTGGACGGTGCACGATGGTGCAGGATGTCTGCCGCAGCATCGCCCCGGCCGTGGAAGAAAAACATCCCGGCCATTTCGTCGCCTGCCACTACGCCGAAAGGCAGATCGCCGCATGACCGTCCCGTTGCTTGAAGTGAACGTTCTCAAGAAGCATTTTCCGCTTAAATCTGACTTTTTTGGCGGCAAGAAAGGGTTCGTCTACGCACTCGATGGCGTGACTTTCACGCTGGCCAAGGGCGAGACGCTGTCGGTTGTGGGCGAATCGGGCTGCGGCAAGTCCACGTTGGGCAAGACGATCCTGCGCCTGGTGGAGCCCACCGATGGTGAGGTTCTGCTCGACGGCGTGCGCATCGACAACGTGCCGCAATCCAAGCTGCGCGCCATGCGCCGGCGGGTGCAGGTGGTGTTTCAGGACCCGTTCAGCTCGCTGAACCCACGCCAGCGCGTGCGTGACATCATCGGCGAGCCGATCGTCAATTTCGGCTTGGCTTCCGGCTCCGAGCTGGAGGACCGCGTGGCCGCGCTGATGGACAAGGTGCGGCTGCCGCGTGACGCGATGCACCGGTTTCCGCATGAGTTTTCCGGCGGTCAGCGCCAGCGCATCGGGATTGCACGGGCTTTGGCGCCGGGGTCGGACCTGATCATCTGTGATGAGGCGGTGTCGGCACTCGACGTTTCGGTGAAGGCGCAGATCGTCAATCTGCTCAGCGACCTTCAGGACGAGCTGGGGTTGGCGCTGCTGTTCATCAGCCATGACCTGGCCATCGTGGAGCATCTGACGCATCGGGTGGCGGTGATGTATCTGGGCAAGATTGTGGAGCTTGCCGATCGGGTCACGTTGTTTTCCACGCCGCATCATCCCTACACGCGGGCCCTGCTCTCGGCGGTGCCTGTGCCGGACCCCACCGTCAAGCGGCAGCGCGTGATTTTGAAGGGCGACGTGCCCAGCCCCATCAACCCGCCGAGCGGCTGCCGGTTTCACACGCGTTGCCCGTATGTGTTCGACCGGTGCAAGGTTGAGGAGCCGTTGTTGCGGCTCGCGCCGACGGGACAGATGAGCGCCTGCCATCTGGACGTGGTGCCGGACGCCTAGTTAAGCTGCGGCATGCAAACCGGTATTCTGCTTGCCCTCCTGTCGGCGGCGTTGTTTGGAGCCAGCACGCCCTTTGCCAAGGTATTGCTGGGTGGCGTCGACCCTTGGATGATGGCGGGGCTGCTTTATCTTGGTGCGGGCATCGGCCTGGCTGCTGTTCATCTTTTACGCAGGGCGCTGGGCCTTCCCGCTGTCGAGGCTCCGCTGCGGCGCGCGGATATGCCATGGCTTGCCACCGTTATCGCGACGGGCGGCATAATGGGGCCGCTGTTTTTGATGTTTGGCCTGGCCAAGACCGATGCTGCCAGCGCGTCGCTGCTGCTCAATGTCGAAGGTCTGGCAACCATGGGCATTGCGTGGCTGGTTTTCCGTGAAAACGTGGATCGCCGTTTGTTGCTTGGTGCGTTTGCCATCTTGGCGGGTGCTGTGCTGCTGTCGTGGCAAGGCAGGGCTTCGCTTCATTGGGGTTCGGCCTTGATTATCGCTGCCTGCGTTTCGTGGGGGATGGACAACAACCTGACGCGCAAGCTGTCGTCGGCTGATCCGGTGCAAATCGCCATGCTCAAGGGGCTGGTCGCTGGAACGGTGAACCTTGTGCTGGCGCTTGTGCAAGGCGCTGCGTTCCCCGGCATCGGCACCCTTCTGGCTGTCGGCGTCGTCGGCTTTTTTGGCTACGGGGTGAGCCTGGCGTTGTTTGTTCTCGGCCTGCGGCATCTGGGCGCGGCGCGCACGGGGGCTTATTTCTCGATGGCGCCGTTTATGGGGGCACTGCTTTCGCTGACGCTGCTCGATGAACCGTTGACTGCGCGGCTGGCGTTTGCAGGTGGGCTGATGGCCATTGGCCTGTGGCTGCATCTGATGGAACGCCACGCGCACAACCACGCGCATGATGCATTGGAGCATGAACATCGCCATGGCCATGACGAACATCACGAGCATGCGCATGGCGTTGGCAGTCCCCCCGGGGAGCCCCACAGCCATTGGCATAGACACACGCCGATGGTGCATGGGCACCCTCATTATCCCGATCTTCATCATCGGCATGGACATGATCGCGCCGACTGAAGCCAACCCTGCGTGATGTTCGCTTTTCCAGCACCCATCAGGGTTGGTATGACCTGCTGCGACGTTTCTGATAGTCGTTGGGCGAGGTGGGGCACTCTCCCCCTCCGGCAGGCTTTGGTCTAACCTTGGTTCTGGGCTTTCTATGAAGGAGATACCCCATGGCTTCCGCGGTTCCCACACCCACAACGATGGCTCCTGAGATTGCGCTGACGGATACGATCAGTCGCGTGCTGCCTGCGATTTTGGCGATGTTCCTTGGGGCTTTCATCATCGGCGTGGCCGGTTTTTCGCAGATGGCAGCCGTACACGATGCCGCGCACGACACCCGCCATTCCAACGGCTTTCCCTGCCATTGAAATGACGCTTTCCATGTCGGCCTTCAGGTCCATGGTCTTTGCGGCGGCGTTGGCTGGATTGATCGTGGGCGCCTTTGTCACGGTGGTGCAGCATCTCGGCGTTGTGCCATTGATCCTGCGGGCTGAAATCTACGAACGACAGGCCGAAAGTGAGGGGCACAATCACGGCACGGCCAAGCCTGAAACGTCCGCTGTGCCTGCACAGGGAGCTACGGCAGCGGAGCCTGTCGATGGGTTCAGGCGAGACGCCTTGACGGCGCTTTTCAATGTTGTGGAATGGGTTGGCTTTGGTCTGTTGCTCAACGGCGCCGTTGTGCTGTCGCGTCGTCCTGCAACATGGCGTGAGGGCTTTCTTTGGGGTCTCGGTGGCTTCGTCGCCTTCGTTATTGCACCGAGCGTTGGCCTGCCACCCGAATTGCCCGGCGTGCCCGCCGCGCCGCTGCAGGATCGGCAGATCTGGTGGGCGGCGGCAGTGTTGGCCACTGCGTGCGGCATGGCGCTGATCGCCTTCCGCCGCTCGCCTTTTGCAGCCGTTGTCGGGATCATGCTCATCGCCGCGCCGCACCTGGTGGGTGCGCCTCGGCTTGATGATGTCCAAAGCAATATTCCGGACGCGTTGGCCCGCCAGTTTATCATAGCGGTAACCCTCACGGCACTTCCCTGCTGGGCGCTGGTGGGTGGATTGACCGGCCATTTCTACCGTAGGTTCAGCGCTGCATCATAAGAATGCATCAACCCGGCGCGCCAGATAACACGCGTGCCCACGGGGCTTTGGGCTGACGTGTTGGTTGTGGGTCAACCTCAACGCTGCCCGATGGCAGAGGGGTGGAAAAATTGGATTGATGAACGTGTGAGGGGGGGTGGCAGATGAGGCGTTGGCAGAATATTTCGGTTTAAAACGCGTTGTGCCCTTGCGGTGATCGCTGCCGGGTTTTCGTCCCGGGCGCGTGAGGCGGGTTTCATCGCGATTGCTGATCCGGGATGGCTTGACCTCCCTTCGGCTTGACCGATATCCACACTGCAGCACACACTCTGCCTGAATTCCAGCCGAGGAGACAAAGATGCCCAACGTGACCCTGAAGGTGAACGGCAAGACCCACTCGGTCGAAGTCGAGGGGCGTACCCTTCTCGTCGAACTGCTGCGCGAGAAACTTGGCCTGACCGGCACCCATGTTGGGTGCGATACAAGCCAGTGCGGCGCCTGCGTGGTGCATGTCGACGGCGAGTCGGTGAAGGCCTGCACCATGCTGGCATTGCAGGCCGATGGCACCGATGTTTTGACGATCGAAGGCCTGGCCGCCGCTGACGGCACCTTGCACCCGATGCAGGAGGCCTTCCGCGAAAACCACGCCTTGCAGTGCGGCTTCTGCACGCCGGGCATGGTGATGTCCGCCGTCGACCTGGTGATGATGCACCCGGATGGGCTTTCCGAGCAGGAAATTCGCCACGGGCTTGAAGGCAATCTCTGCCGTTGCACCGGCTATCACAACATCGTCAAGGCCGTGGCCGCCGCTTGGCCGGTGATGCACGGCAAGGAAATGGTTGCGGCCGAGTAACGCCGACCAATGTGACGTGACGACCAAATAATGACGGTGCGGCTATCATGCCGCACCGCATCTGCATGGGAGAGCCCCGCATGAATGCGATTTTCGAAGGTATCGGCGCTTCGCCTCGGCGCAAGGAAGATCTTCGCTTCATCAGTGGCCGCGGCAACTATACCGACGACATCAATCGGCCGAACCAGACCCACGCCATCATCAAGCGCAGCGATCGGCCGCATGCGCGTATTGTATCGATCGACACCACGGCCGCCAAGGCAGCACCGGGTGTGGTGGCGGTGTTCACGCATGTGGACATCGAGGCGGACGCGTTGGGTGGCGTGCCCTGCGGCTGGCAGATCCACAACAAGGATGGCTCGCCGATGGCCGAGCCGATGCACCCCATTCTGGCGAGCGGCAAGGTACGGCATGTGGGCGACCCCATCGCCGTGGTGATCGCCGAGACGCGGCAGCAGGCGAAGGACGCGGCCGAGCTGTTGGTGATCGAATTCGAGGATTTGCAGGGCATCGCCTCGGTGCGCGACGCGATCCGGTCGGGTGCGGCGCAGGTGCATGATGGTGTGGCGGATAATACCTGTTTTGACTGGCATATCGGCGACAAGGCGATTGTGGATGCCGCGTTTGCCCGTGCCCATCGCGTGGTGAAGCTGGATCTGACCAATAATCGCCTGGTGCCGAACGCAATGGAGCCGCGGGCTGCGATCGGTGAGTTCGATCCGATGAGCCAGGACTACACGCTCTACACCACCAGCCAGAATCCGCATGTCATTCGCCTGCTGATGGGCGCTTTCGTGCTGCATCTGCCGGAGCACCGGCTGCGGGTGGTGGCGCCCGATGTGGGCGGCGGTTTCGGCAGCAAGATCTATCACTATGCCGAAGAGGCGATCGTGACGTGGTCTGCAGGAAAGCTGAAGCGGCCGGTGAAATGGACCTGCGATCGGACCGAGGCGTTCATATCCGATGCGCATGGCCGCGACCATGACAGCGTGGCGGAGATGGCAATCGACGCCAAGGGCAATTTCCTGGCGTTGCGCGTGGCGACCATCGCCAATATGGGCGCTTACCTGTCCACCTTCGCACCGGCGATTCCGACATATCTTTCGGCGACGCTGCTGGCTGGTGTGTATAAAACGCCTGCGATCTACGCCGAGGTGCGGGCTGTGTTCACCAATACCGTGCCGGTTGACGCCTATCGTGGCGCTGGCCGCCCGGAATCGACATTTTTGCTTGAACGCCTGATGGATGTGATCGCGGCCGATACCGGCATGGACCGGATTGCGCTGCGTCGGCAGAATTTCATCCCGGCCGACGCCTTTCCGTACCAGACGCCAGTGGCGCTGCAATACGACAGCGGCGATTACCAGACGACGCTGACTTCGGCGTTGAAGGCAGCCGATTGGGATGGGTTCGAGGCGCGTCGTGCAGCGGCGGCCGCGAAGGGCAAGCTGCGGGGCATCGGGTGTTCGACCTATGTGGAGGCCTGCGGAATCGCGCCGTCCAAGCTGGTGGGGCAGCTGGGCGCGCGGGCCGGTCTGTATGAGGTGGCGCAGGTGCGGGTGCACCCGACCGGGTCGGTGACGGTGTTCACCGGCACGCACAGCCACGGGCAGGGGCATGAGACGACGTTTGCGCAGTTGATTTCCGATCAGCTTGGCGTGCCGTTCAAAGACATCGACATTGTGCACGGCGATACCGACAAGATTCCGTTTGGCATGGGCACCTATGGCAGCCGTTCGCTGGCGGTGGG
>JBBROR010000081.1:0-11660 GCA_038229175.1 Acetobacterales bacterium
AAAACCTCGACCCAAAACCTCGAAAAGGGGAAAATCCATGGAAATTTCTCGTCGCTCGCTGCTCGGCAGTGCCGCCATCGGCACTGCCGCAACCGCCCTGCCGGTCGCCCGGGCCCGCGCGCAGGGCAAGCCCGTCATCAAGATCGGCGTGCTCAATGATGCCTCCGGTCCATATCGGGATACCGGCGGCAAGACCTCGTTCCTCGCCACACAGCTTGCGGTCGAGGAATTCGCCTCGCAGGCGAACGGCTACACCGTGGAGGTGATCTACGGCGATCACCAGAACAAGCCCGATGTTGGCGCGGGCCTGGCGCGCCAGTGGTACGACCGGGATGGCGTGGACATGATCATGGACGTGCCGACCTCGTCGGTGGCGCTGGCGGTGGCCGCCGTGGCGAAGGAGAAGGACAAGTGCCACATCAACGTGGGTGCCGCGACCGCCGACCTCACCGGTAAATCCTGCGCGCCGTCCATCGTGCACTGGTCCTACGACACCTATATGCTTGCAAAGTCGACCGGCGGCGCCACTGTGAAGGCGGGCGGCGACACCTGGTATTTCATCACCGCCGACTATGCCTTCGGCCAGCAGCTGCAGCGTGACACGACCAGCTTTGTGAACGCCGCCAAGGGCAAGGTGTTGGGCGCCTCACCGTATCCGTTCCCGGGCACGACCGATTTCTCGTCGTTCCTGCTGCAGGCGCAATCCTCCGGTGCCAAGGTGCTCGGCCTGTGCAACGCCGGCGGCGACACGGTGAACTCGATCAAGCAGGCCAAGGAATTTGGCCTGACCATGCAGCTTGCCGCCATGCTGATGTTCATCACCGACGTGAACGCGTTGGGCCTGGAAGTGGCGCAGGGTCTTCGTTTGACCGAGAGCTTCTACTGGGACCTGAACGACAAGACCCGCGCGTTCAAGGATCGGATGAAGACCAAGAACCCCGACAACTGGCCCAACATGATCCATGCCGGCTGCTATGCCAGCACGCTGCATTACATGAAGGCGATGAACAAGATTGGTGTGGCGAATTCGCGTAAGTCCGGCGCGAACATCGTCGACGCCATGAAGTCGATCCCGACCGAGGACGATTGCTTCGGCAAGGCGTCCATCCGCGAGGATGGCCTGGCGCTGTTCCCGTCCTACCTGTTCGAGGTGAAAAAGCCTTCGGAGAGCAAGGGCAAGTGGGATTACTACAAGACCGTGCAGACCACGCCGGCCGCCGAGGCGTGGCGCCCGCTGGCTGAGGGCGGCTGCTTCTTCGTCAAGTCCTGACCACATGACGGTGTGCCCGGGGCGGTGACGCTCTGGGCCATCGGCCAATTCGGAATACCCAAGAATGTTGATGGTGCTCGGCTACAATATTGGACCGCTATTGGCGCAGAGTTTGCTTGGCCTGATCAACGGGGCGTTCTATGCGCTGTTGTCGCTGGGGCTTGCCGTCATCTTCGGGCTGCTCAACATCATCAACTTCGCCCATGGCGCGCTCTATATGTTGGGCGCCGTGGTGTCTTGGGTACTGCTGAACCATGTCGGCCTCGGCTACTGGCCGTCGCTGGTGATCGCCCCTCTGATTGTAGGCGCCTTCGGCATCGTTTTGGAGAAGCTGTTCATCAGCAAGCTTTATAAACTCGACCATCTCTATGGTCTGCTGCTGACGTTCGGCATTGCGTTGATCGTCGAAGGGCTGGCGCGCAACGAGTTTGGTAGTTCCGGCATGGCCTATGCGGTGCCGGAATCGCTGCGTGGCGCCACCAAGCTTGGCTTCATGATCATGCCGACCTATCGGGTCTGGGTGGTGGTGGCCTCGTTCGTGGTGTGCATCACGACCTGGCTGGTGCTGGAGAAAACGTCCATTGGCGCCACATTGCGTGCGGCGACCGAGAACGCGGCGCTGGTGCAGTCCTTCGGCGTGAACGTGCCACGGCTGATTACCCTGACCTATGGCGCCGGCGTCGCTTTGGCGGCTTTTGCCGGCGTAATGGCGGCACCGGTATATTCGGTGAACCCGAACATGGGCAGCAATGTGATCATCATCGTGTTCGCGGTGGTGGTGATCGGCGGCATGGGGTCCATCCTGGGGTCCATCCTCACCGGCTTTGGGCTTGGGCTGCTCGAAGGATTTACCAAATTCCTCTACCCGCAGGGCTCCGGCGTTGTGGTGTTCGTCCTTATGATCATCGTGCTGCTGACCCGACCGGCCGGCCTGTTCGGAAAGGCCACCTGATGAAGATGGGTTTTACACGCGCACAGTTGGCCGCATTCGTGGTCATGCTCGCGGTCATCGGGCTGTCGCCAATGGTGGTCTATCCGGTGTTCCTGATGAAGGTGATGTGCTTTGCGCTGTTTGCGTGTGCCTTTAACCTGCTGATCGGCTATGTCGGCCTGCTTTCGTTCGGGCACGCCGCCTATTTCGGCATGGGCGCCTATGTCAGCGCCTACGCCGCCAAGACCTGGGGCTTCTCGGCCGAGTTGTCCGTGCTGGCCGGAGCACTCACCGGCGGCGTGTTGGGGGCCGTGTTCGGGCTGATCGCCATCCGCCGCCAGGGCATCTACTTCTCGATGATCACACTCGCTTTGGCACAGCTCACCTACTTCCTGTGCACCCAGTTTGCGTTCACCGGCGGCGAGGACGGCATCCAGCAGGTGCCCCGCGCACCCGTGCTCGGCTTTACCTCCATGCAGGATGACATGGCGATCTACTGGCTGGTGGCCGGCGTGTTCGTGGTCGGCTTCCTGCTGATCTTCCGCATCATCCATTCGCCGTTCGGCCAGGTGCTGAAGGCGATCCGCGAGAACGAGCCACGCGCCATTTCGCTCGGCTACCGGGTGGACGACTACAAGCTGATCGCCTTCGTGCTGTCGACCGCCATCGCGGGCGCTGCCGGCGGTGTGAAATCCCTGGTGTTCGGCATCGCCACGTTGACGGACGTCACCTGGCAGGCCTCCGGCGAAATAGTGCTGACAACGCTGCTCGGTGGCCTCGGCACCATCTTTGGCCCGGTGATCGGGGCTGTGATCATCAACACGCTGGAATTCTACCTCAGCCCGTTCGGCTCATGGGTTACGGTGACGCAGGGTGTGATCTTTGTGCTGTGCGTGATGGCCTTCCGTCGCGGCGTGATCGGCGAACTTGGGGCGAAACTGAAGGTGTCGCTTTAAAGCAATATCGCGTGAGGTTGGCTCAACCGTGCGATAAAATTGCTCGATAAAACCAAGGCTCGAGCAGCTTACGTCCGACCGCAGCCAGCCCTGTGCTGCAATCCCGGTGCAGGCAGAAGTTGGCTACTGCGCCTCCAACGCCGTGGCTGCGATCCGGGGCCGTGAGTTCGCATCGCTGCATGTCGGTCCCTGCCGCTTCAGCACGCGCAGGCCATTGAACATCGCAATCTGCTGATAATGCGTCCAGGCCTGGGCAAAGGCGGCGTCTGACGCGATCAGAATGGCCACGAAATTGATCCCCCCCCGCGCGTCGACCACGGCGATATCCGGGCAGCCATGAACGAAATCATGCGCGATCCAGCGGCGGATCGGCCAATCCGCCGGCGGGCGGCCATCCTGGCGGGCGCGCCAAAGCTCGCCACGCAGCGCCCACATCGAGTCAAAGCGGGATGTCCAGACCACGCCGGTATTGTTTACCACCGGAAAGCCCAGGCCGATCCATTCTGAAAACGCGATATAGGTGCGGGCTTTTTCGCGCTTGATGATCTTCTCAAGGCGGACCTCGGTGGACAGTTCGGGCTCGACGGCGTCTTCGATCCACGGGCGCATACGGTCCAGCCCCGTGGCGGCGAAGGCGAACAGGGCAATTCCGGCCAATGTCGCATAGGGAACCAGACGACGGACCGGCAACGCCAGCACCGAAAGCCGGGCCCGCGGCAGAATTTCCACCGCCCACAGCACCAAGGCCAGCACGGTTGTCATGGCGGCCGGGATGGTATGATAGAACCAGTCCTTCCCCTGCAGCACATAGACCACCGTGGCGCCCACCGCGAAGGTGGTGAGGATGGCATAGAGGTTGGCGTTGAAGCTGGACCGGGCGGCGAGTTGGCGATGGGTGGTGACCCACAGAAGCAACGCCACGCCAGCGCCGAACAGCAGCACGCGCGCGGCATAGAGCAGGTCCACCATGACGGTATCGGTGCCGCCGTAGAGCGCCAAGGCGAGTGGCACGGCATGTTTCAGGAAGGCCGGGCAGAACACCAGGACCGCGATGCCATAGAGAAGGGCCGCGAAGAAGGCGGCAAGGGTTTGAGTGCGGAAGAGAGGACGGCCCCGCAACAGACCCAAAAGCTCAGGCAGGATAAAGGCCAGGCCGTAGGTCGGCTTCAGCGCGCAGCCGAGCCCGGCCAGGATGCCGATAGCGAGGCTGGTGCGCCGGGACATAACGCCACCATCCAGCCACACGCCCATGGCACAGAGATACGGCAGGATGGCCGCCGTCATCAGATGCTCGCGCTGGCCGAATTCCACGCCGGGCAGGACCAGCAGGATGATGCCGATGATGGCGAAAATGGGGGTGCGGCGGGCGAACAGGGCGCTGCGCCCGTGCAGCAGGCAGGCACTCCACCAGGCCGAGGCGAGCACCAGGCTTGCGAAGAACGGGATGGCGATCAATTTCGGCGCCGTCTGGAGCCAGCCCGCCACCCAGGCCGGCACCGCGTAGATCCAGATGATGAGCGGTGGATTGACCTCGATCAGATCTTCGTAGAGCCGCTGCCCGGCCAGCCATCTGCGGGCCACGTAGAGCAGCCAGGCCACATCGTCCTTCTGGGGGGAACGTATCGTGGTGGTGAGCACCAGGGCCAGCACGGCCAGCAACAAAACGATCGCCAGGATGCTGCCCGCGCGGACCCGCATCCAGGCGGCGAGGTTCCGGCCTGCCAGGGCCATCATAGGCCGGGTGACGGTCGGGACACGCAGTCCGAAGGACAGGCGGGGCGGTGTGTTCGGAACGTTCACGAAGAGCCAGTCATGCAAGAGGGTGAAGCACTCGAAATGGCACAAGCGGTCGAACGGCAATGCGACTGACCCTGGCTGACACCCATCGTCACACGTGATCACGGGAATTTGTAGGAGTTTTCTGCTGCTGCGTCCTACGTCGTCGTCTTAATGGCCTGAAATGGCCCAAATAAGGCATCCCGAACCAGCCCGGCGCGGACACATACCCGCGCCGCTTTGATACAAAAGGCTGCCGGCGTCGAGTCTGCCAGCCCTTATAGCCGTTGGTATCGCGCGCCGGGTTGGCCGGCGGAAAGCCACCTATCCCAAGCGCTCGGTGCAGCCGCTGCGTTGAGTCAGCGTGGTCCTGCAGACATCATCCCGCTCTACCGGAACGCATTCCCTGCCGGAACACCCACCGCCTCGAACGCCTTGAACGCCATAGCCGCAGGGCAAAGCCTCGTAAGGCTCGACTGGATCAGGTTGAGACCGACAAACCCAGTGAGCAACAGCCACCAGGGGCTCACCTGCCAGGCCAGCATGGCGCGATCGAGCGTCATGTGTCCAACTCGTTTTGCGATGAGGCAGGCACATGCTCGCGGGTCCATTTGATGATGGCGTCCGTCGGCATGGCACCGGCCGTCTTGGCGATCACCTCTCCCTTCCGAAACAAAAACAGCGCCGGTATGCCCTGCACCCCCAGCCGTCCCGTCACCTCCGGGGCTATGTCGGCATTGAGTTTGAGCAGCCGGATCTGCGGCTCCAGCGTCGCGGCGGCCCGGGTGAAGTTGGGCCCCATCGTCCGGCACGGGCCACACCACGGCGCCCAGACATCCACCAGAACGGGAATGTCGTTGCCACGCAGATGGCGCTCGAACCCAGCGACATCCACCTCGGCCGGTTGTCCATCGAACAGTTTCGCATGGCACTGACCGCATTTCGCCTCAGCGATAGGACGTGAGGGCGGTACGCGGTTGAACGTGCCGCAATGTGGACAGACGAGTTGGACGACTTCGGTCATGCAGGCCTCCGTATGCTCAGAGTTGACATTATATTCGGACATACGAATATTCGCAATTATGAATGCTAATATCCTGGCCACCGATCTTGACCGTATGAACAACGCCGCCGATGCGGCCAGCGAATTGCTGAAATCTCTCGCCAACCGCAATCGGTTGCTGATCCTGTGCCAGTTGGGGGAGGGCGAACGCTCGGTCGGCGAACTCGCCACGCTGTTGGGCATCCGCGATGCCACCGCCTCCCAACACCTGGCCTTGCTGCGCAAGGACGGAATGGTGACGGCCAGGCGGGACGGCCAGACAATCTGGTATTCGATCGCGTCGACCCCGGCGCGCGAGGTCTTGATCACCCTGTTCCGCATCTTCTGTCACCCCAACCCGGAAAGCCCATCGCCATGACCCAGCACCTTGTGGAACTGACCCCCGCCGACGTGGCCGCGAAGCTGCACGACGGCAGCATCACGCTGGTGGACGTGCGCGAAGCAACTGAATTCGGTATGGAGCGCATCCACGGCGCCCTGCTCTTCCCGCTCTCGACGTTCGATCCGGCAACGCTGCCGATGGACCCGCAGCGCCCCGTGGTCTTTCTTTGCGGCACCGGCAAACGCTCGGCCATGGCGGTGCAGCGATGTGTGGCCGCCGGCACCCCTCTTTTCACCCATCTCCACGGAGGCATCGCGGCGTGGAAGGCGACGGGCCTGCCCACCATCACCTTGAATGCAACGACCAGGAAACTGTCGGACCCTGGCGCAAAATACGGATGATCGTGATAAAGTTCGGCTTTGCCCCGCTGTTGCTGTGCCTGGGCATGACATCCGCGCACGCTGCCACCAAGCCCACGGTGCAGGTTGTCCAGGTGCCGGACGAGAAAGCGGTGTTCGCCACGGTCGAGAGCCAAAACGTGGCGCCGGCCCGTGCCCGGATCGGCGGCACCGTCACCCGCCTCGCGGTCCGGCCAGCCGTTTGGCGATACCGAGCCGCTGCGCGGCTTGTCCCCGTGTCCGCCAACCCTTGTGAATTATCCGGGCTAGCAACAGGGCTTGCTCCAGGAATTATGGTCCAACATTGGTGCAGCCGTGCTCGACCAGGGTGATGATCGGGACGATGCCGGCCTCGACCTTGTGCGCGTTCGGATTGTTCGGGAACGGCTTGCCGGTCTCGCGTTCGATCGTGGCGATCGTGTTCAGGCAGGCATCGAAGCGCACACCCTGCTTCACGAGGTCCTGAATCTTCGACGCGTTGGGGTTGTCGCGGTTCAGCTGCTGCAGGCCAGGGCCGAACGCGACCACCTCGATGGCGACCTCGCCCAACTCGCAGGCCTTCAGCACGTTGGCGGCAACGCTGAGCACAAGCGTCTGTTTGGCCTCGGAGTTGTCGGATATCTGAAGCGACAGTCGATACTCGGTGAAGGCGGGTTCATCGGGCATCGGCATCGGCGAGCTTCTCGTTCAGGAGGTCAGAGAACACCGGCAACAAGGTGTAGTTGATGTCACGCATTTTTCTGGCCGCCAGATCGAGATCGATGGCAGCCACGAACTTGCCGTTCGAGCCGCCGTTGCTGACCAGCGTGCGCCCGCCGGGGTTGCTCACCACCACCGGCTTCGGCGCCACGTCATGTGTGTGCCCGCCCAGGAAAACGTCGATGCCGCGCACCCGGCCGGCGAGCTTGAGATCGACTTCCATGCCGTCACGCTACAGCAGCACAACGGCGTCGGGATGCTCGGTGGCGCGAATGGTATCGACCACCTTCTGCAGGTCATTTTCGCGGATGCGCGATCGGCTGGTAGGGGAAGCACTGGCCAATGATGGCGACGCGGTGGCCGCCCACTTCCTTCACCACCTAAGGACCAAAGACCCGGCCGCTGTCGGGGTCGAACGCTTCGGCACCGCTGAAGGCGGCCTCGTCCGTCAGGAAAACGTTCTGCGCCAGGAAGCTGCCTTTGAAATTTGCCAAATTGGTGCGCAGCTTCTCCTCGCCGTAGGTCATTTTCAAATGCGAGGTCATGGCGTCCACGCCCAGCATGTTCGCCATCGCCACCATAGCCGCACCCTGGGTCGTGTGAGCCGTCCAGGAGCCGTGCCTGCTATCGCCATCCACCAGCAACGTGTTGGCAGCGCCGGCCGCGGCCCGCAGCCTGGCGATCAGCGTGCTGATATGGGCGTAGCCGCCCATGCGGCCGAAATGCGTGGCGGCCTCGGTGAAGTCGACGAAACTGAACGCGTGCGCAGCGCGGTGCCTGGGGCGATGCCGAAATGGCACAGGAGCGCGCGGCTCACCACATGCGGCGGCTGGCCGGCGGCGGCGCCAATGCCGATATTCACGCTGGGCTCGCGACACCGCACCGGCAACAACTGGCCATGCGTGTCGGTGATGTGCAGCAGCCTGACATTGCTGGACTTGCCGATGTTGTAGATATCAGTGGGATCCTTGCCCGGGTCCTTCGCCTGGGCCCGCGCGCTGTGAGCCCGCGCGCTGTGGGCCAGGGGGCCGGCCGCAGCCACGGCGGCAAGCATGGCCAAAAGTTCGCAACGGCGTGTGTGCATGATGGTGTCCTGTCGCGTGCGCCGAAGGTCAGCGAACGACCGCGTCGCGCCACGCTGTCGCCTGTTCATGGGATTGCGCGATGGACCGCTGTGCCAGTGCCAGCGCCTCAGTGGCGGCGGCCTGCGCGTCATCCCATTTCTGCGCCGCGAGTGCGGCACGGGCATCTTTCAGGGCCGTCTCGGTGGGCACCCAGCGATTGCCGAGTTTGCCCGCCTCGGCCTCGGCGCCTATGGCCTTGGCAAGCGGGTGCACCGGACCACGCAGCCGGATGCACCCGAGACCCCGCTGCAGATGCCGGTGAGCAACTGCCCGACGGGCGCATCCTGGTCGTTGCGCGCGAAGTCAGCGAAATTCTGGACGTGCGCAGCGCGGCTGCAAGGGCTGCCGCGGTGGGTCTCATTCCGGCGGTCCTGCTCAGTCTTGGCGGGGGCGCCTTGGTCGGAATGCTCACTGAGCGACGGTTGCGCCGCTGGCTCAGATCGGATTTGCGTGATCGTCAACGAGATGCTGGAACAGCTTGCGATGCATGTTCAGGCATTGGGTGAGGTTGGGGAGAACATCGCCCACGATCTGCGCACCCCGTTGACGGCACTGCGTGTCCCGCAGGAACGGGCGGAGCGATTGGCAGGCGGCGAGACGGAGGCCGGGCACGCAGTCAGCAACTGCCTGGGCAATGTCGGCCAGGCGCTGTCAACGATCACAGCGATGCTGCGGATTGCGGACATCCAGCGTGGTACACGGGTTTCTGCGTTTCAGTTGGGCGACCTCGGCGCTATCGTGCGCGAGACGACGGAGATCTTCCAGCCGATTGCGGAGGATCGCGGGATCAATCTTGTGCCCAATCTGGCCGGCAGCTCCACGGTGCTGGGAGATTGCGCTCTGCTGGTCGAGGCGCTCGTCAATCTTGTGGATAACGCCTTGAAGTTCATGCCGCGCGTCGATCGCGTCGATGTCGGCGTGCAGGGCACGAAGGCTCGACCGGAACGGTTCGTGGGTGACAATGGTCCGGGCATCGACCCGGCGCTGCGCACACAGGCCAACGCCGCTTCGTGTGGCTCGCTGCCAGCCGCACGACGGCCGGCAGCGGGCTAGGACTTAGCCTGGTTGCCGCCATCGCGGTTTTGCATCGTTTCAGCTTCAAGATCGAGGACAACTCTGTAGGATCGCGCGTGATCCTCAAGTGCTGGATTGATGCCCCCGTCAGTGGGTGAGCCGTTTCAAACGCGGCAAGTGCGAATGCCCAGGATGGAATAAAGCGGGCAAAAGCGGATGCCGGCGGTCGCCAACGGCACGAGACCGATCAAGCCATACCAGCGGTAGGGTTGGTCGAGCACGAATATCAGCGACAGCAATCCGAGTCCGAGCAGCACGCGAATGATCCTGTCGGCAGTGCCGATATTGGCGGTCATGGTCGTTTCTTCTTACTTTCGAGATGCCGTGAAGCCGCGCGGTCGGTCGTTCAGCGTCACGCAGCCGAGGCATTGGCCTTCGCGCGGAACTGGTCGTACGCCTCGACAGCCTGGGCCGCATACATCACCGATGGGCCGGCGCCCATGTAGATCGCCATTCCCATCACCTCCATAACCTCCTCGCGCGATGCGCCGCGCTGAACGGCTGCCTCGGCATGAAAGGCGATGCAGGCGTCGCAACGCACGGCCACCGAGATGCCGAGGGCGATCAACTCCTTGGTCTTGGTATCCAGCGCCTGGGGTGCCAAAGCGGCGCGCGCCAACGTGGAAAAACCCTTCATCACATCAGGAGCACCGGCCCGAAGCTCCTTGAGCGGCGCGGACAGGCCAGCTTCCAGGTCCGACCAGTTCTCATGCATCCCACTCTCCCGACATGTTCTACACTATATAAAAGGGTATATCAAAAATGGGTTCATTGATCTATATCAAGAAACGAAATCAGGGTCACAGCCTTAGCCATCGTGGTGTGCGTCGCGCGTAGTTTCGCCAGGCGTCGCCAAACCGCGCCGCCAGATGCCGCTCCTCACGGCGAATGGCCAGAACGCTGACCAATGCCGCCGCGACAGCCGTGCTCATCAGGAGCCATGCGTTGCCCGTTGCCAGGGCCGCGCCGATGAGGAGGATCGTGTTGCCGAGATAGATCGGGTTGCGCGATACAGAGAACGGTCCGCCGGTGACCAGGGCGGTTGCTGGCCGATGCGGTAGGATATTGGCTTTATGCCGCCGCATCGTGAGCATCGCGGCGATATCCAGACCGAGTCCGATCACAATCAAAGCAACGCCCAGGATCTTCGCCAGTGCGCCGTTTGGCATCATGCCCTTGATTGGAAGAACAACACTCAATGCCACCCCCCAGACGATCGCTCCGCCAAAGATCAGCGGCGGCCAAGGCACCACGTTCGGCCGATCGGTCCATTCCGATCGAGATCCGGGATCAGATGGATCGAGGCCCGACATCTTTGCCTGCTCCCTTTATAAATTGACATTATATGAAAACGTAAGTTACAAGAAGTCAAGGGTTAGGGGGTTGCAATGGCATTGATCACGGGTGAACACGCGCGTGCGGACAGCGTCGCATCGCTCGAACTGGCCATGCAGCATGTGCGGCAGCCGCGGATTGGCGAGCTGGCCGTGCCGTTCCGGGTTCGAACCACGATGGGCGAGCGCAGCCTGGAAAGCTACCGCGGGCGTTGGCTGCTGCTGTTCTCCCATCCCGCCGATTTCACCCCGGTCTGCACCTCTGAGTTCATCGCCTTGGCCAATGGCTTCCAGACCTTTCAGGACATGGGGTGCGACCTGCTGGGCCTCTCGGTCGACAGCCTGTTTTCCCATCTCGCCTGGGTGCGCAGCATCCGTGACGGTTTCGGCATCGAAATCCCGTTCCCGATCGCCGAAGACCTCTCAATGGCGATCGCGCAGGCCTACGGCATGATTCACCCCGGTGACATCAACACGGCAACCGTCCGCGGCACCTTCTTCATCGATCCCGCCGGGGTGGTGCGCATGATGAGCTACTACCCGATGTCCACCGGCCGCAGCGTGGAGGAGATGATCCGCACGCTGGCGGCCTTGCAGGAGAACGATGCCTCGGGCCTGTCGACGCCGGCAGGATGGCTCCCGGGTCAGGACGGCGTGTTGCCGCCGCCGTCCACCGTGCAGGAGGCGGATGCCCGCAGCCAGGCCGGGGCGCC
>JBBROR010000082.1:0-11463 GCA_038229175.1 Acetobacterales bacterium
CCGGTGAAACCATCCGTCACGATCACGTCCGTGGTGCCGGCGGCGATGTCGTGGCCTTCCACGAAGCCGTGAAATTGTGGCCCGATGTAACTCTTGCGCAGAATTTCAGCCGCACGGCGCAAAGTACCGTCGCCCTTGCTCTCTTCAGACCCCACATTAAGCAGGCCGATGGTGGGCGCGGTCAGCCCCAGCACGGTGCGCGCGAACACGTCGCCCATAACGGCGAACTCCACCAGATTGCGGGTGTCGCAAGAGACATTTGCACCCAGGTCGAGCATCACGACGTCGCCGCGTGCAGACGGGCTGATGGCAGCCATGGCAGGCCGGTCGATGCCGGGCAGTGTCTTCATCACGATCTTGGCCAGCGCCAGCAGCGCGCCGGTATTGCCAGCGGACACCACGCCTGAAGCTTCGCCGGATGCCACCGCGTCTATCGCCAGGCGCATGGATGACCGCCGCATACGCAGCGCCATCGTGCCCTTGGTGTCGGCAGTTATCGCATCCGTGGTGTGCAGAACCGTGCAAGCCTTGGCCGCGCGCTTGAAACGCTTCAGCAATGGCGCAAGCCTGGTTTCGTCACCCACGAGAAGAAATCTGGCCAGCGGATGCCGCTCGGCTGCAACCTCAAGCCCCTCAACCACGATATCAGGGGCACCGTCGCCCCCCATCGCGTCGATCGCCAGGCTGTAGATGCCCTTCTCCACGCTTTCTGTCCCATCCGCTCCGGCTTCGATCATAACAAAAATGACCTGACATCCCCACGCCGCAAAGCATCGCGAAGTCTCAGACCATACTGCAATGAAGCGGCCCGATCAGGCTGCAACACCCTAAATAAATAGGTCGTGCACCCCCAGGCTGGGTTGGCCAAGATCGGGTCAGCCAAGCGGATCAGACGCGAACGGCACTCTTGAGAGCCTTGCCGGCCGCCACAACTTCGCGACCATCGTAATGCCCGCAATGCGAGCATACATGGTGGGGGCGCTTCAGCTCGCCGCAGTTGGAGCACTCGGCGTGCGCTTCGGTGGTCAGAGCCTGATGGCTGCGACGCATGCCTGCCCGCGAGGGCGAGGTCTTTCTCTTTGGAACAGCCATGGGACAAAGCCCCTCCGGTCAGCGTGAACAGCGACCCGCCCACATTCGGGCCGGCCTGCGGGTCACATAATGGCAACAACGCGAGCCGCGCGGTCTAGCAGAGCGCCCCTTAGGCTGCAAGCAAGATGACGCATGGGTGAGCGGCAGTCTCACGCCACTCCATCGTCTTTTTTCGACAGCTTCGCCAGTGCCGCGAACGGTCCAAGGTCGATCTCCGAGGCTTCCGGCGGCAATTCCGCGCCCGGCTTGCGCGGATACGGGTCCAGCGTCAGCGCCAGCTGCTCAACCGTTGCCTCGCCGAGATCGATCGCCGCGCCCTCGTACGGGATCTCGTCATCCGCCTCAGGGTCGTCATCGTCCGATTCGGTGCCGGCAGGCACGAATCGAACCCGGAAGTGGTCATCGATCAGTTCGTCGAACAGCTCCAGCGTCACCACGCACTCGCGCACCACGCTGGCGCGCAGATGCCCCTCGGCCACAATCTCGCCCTCCCGCCTTCTTGTGGCGCCGGCCAACGGCCGGATCAGCGTGTAGTGGCAGGACAACAGCCGCACCTGCGGCAGTTCCAGACGTCCGGCCACCGCGTCGCGTTCGGTGCCGGTGGAGATCACGTCGACCGTCATGCCGGTGCCCGGGATACGGTCGGTGGCGACCGGCCTGGACAGTTCAGGCGCAACCTCGTCGCTCATGCGAACACCTCGGCGGGTGACAGAAAAACAGGGGTCGTGCGACTGCGACCGTCGATCAGCGCGGACAGATCCTGGCGCTGCAAGTGGGAGTCCTGAGCATAAACCAGCCGTGCAAGATTGCCAGCGGCCTGGGCCTGCTGCTCACCGGGCCAGATATTGCGCTCCAATGCCTCAGCCAAAGCCTCGGGCCCGATTTTCATGGCCTCTGCATAAGCATGGGCGCGGCCGTGGAATGCCTCCCACATGGCGCGAACCTTCTTTCCAACAGACAGATCCCCCACTCCCATCTCACGCAGGTTCACATCCATGTCTGAAAACATCGCGTCGAACACCGCCTGCGACACAGCGAGGCCGCGGGGTTCGGCCGACAACCGGCGGATCAACAGAAAGGCATGCAGCCCCACCAGATCGAACCGCCCGTCCAGCGTGTCTGGCACGCCGAGATCGGCATAAAAAAACGGCGTCCGCGCCGCCCGCACGGCCTCGCCATACAGCTCATACCCGCTGCGCTCGGTTCGGCCCCGGCCCAGCAGGCCGAACAGATTGAACCCGAACAAACCCATCATTCTCTCCCAGCGCCGGCGGCCGCAGACCGGCCCAGCCTCCGCATTTCGCAATTGGCACGTGACGCGCACCGCCGCGAAGCCTAAATGAGGGTCACAGCCGGTGCTGGCAACCACGGCGTCGCCATAGCTGCACGTCGCCAGCCACTCTCAAGGATATGAAGTTGCGCTCCATCGCCGTCCGTCCGCTTCATCTGCTGCTCCTCGCAGCCCTGGCGCTCAACGCCTCCGCCTGCGCGGCCCCGGATTTCATGACCTTCCCACCACAGACCCGCGGCAACAAGGTGGACCCTGAATTGCTCGCCCAACTCGTGCCCGGCACATCCAGCCGCGCCGACGCCACCGCGCTGATCGGCTCCCCCACCGCGCGCGCCACGTTCGACGACAACACCTGGATCTACATCAACGAGACCACCAAGCCGATCATCGGCGGCACCCAGCGCATTCGCGACCAGCAGGTGGTGGTGCTCACCTTCGACCAGGGCGGCGTCCTGCGCAGTGTCGAGAAGCGCGGCCAGGACGACGCGCAGAACGTGACGGTCGTCTCCCGCTCCACGCCATCCCCGGGCAATAGCGCCTCGGTGCTGCAACAGCTGCTCGGCAACGTCGGCCGCTTCAGCCCAGGCGGCAACACCGGCGGCCAGAAACAGAACCAGACCGGCGGCACCGGCGGCGCCAACAGCTTCTGAACACCGCGGGTCAGGCAAGGCCCGATCTAGCCGTGAGAGCTTCAGGTAGGTGAAGCCATCAGGCTTTAGGCATTTGTCTTGTCGAGAAAATTCATGACGTGGCTGCTTCAACCTTAGGCGATATTGCTCAGGGGAAGTGGCTCCAGCCCTGGGTGGCAAGGCGCATTAGGCCGCCTGATGCATCGCGGATCGCAACCTGCGGTACACCCGCGTGGAACGTACCGATCTTTGTGACGGACACCCCCATGCCGGCAGCATGGCAAATCAGATCGGCTTCCCGCTCCGGCGCCACGGCCATCAGCAGTTCGTAGTCATCCCCGCCTGTCAGCCGGCGTTCAATATATCCCGGCCCTGCCACGCGCGCAGCCTCCGACGCCGGCACGGCTTCCGCCGCAATCTCGGCTGCCAGCCCACCGGCACGGCAGAGATGCCCGAGGTCCTGCACCAGCCCATCGGACACATCCATGCACGCCGCGACAAGACCGAAAATCGCGAGCCCAAGGCGAGGCCGCGGCACCCGGTAACGGTCGGCCAGAAACCCGGTCGCATCACAAAGCCGTCCGGTCAACGCCAGCAAACCCAGTGCCCCATCGCCGATCGTGCCGCTCACCCACACGCCATCGCCCGGCCGTGCACCCACCCTACGGATCGCCTGGCCCGGAACCACACTGCCCAGAATAGTCAGCGAAAGGCTGATCGGCCCCGGTGTGGAGGTGGTATCGCCGCCCAACAGCCGCACCCCGAATTCCGCCTGATCGGCCGCAAGCCCGCGGGCGAACGCCGCAAACCACGTATCATGGGTATCCTTGGGCGCCGAGACCGTCATCAGATACCCAAACGGCGCAGCCCCCATCGCCGCCATGTCCGACAGATTGGTGCGCAGCAATTTACGACCCACGAGATCGGCCGGATCGTCCGGCAGAAAATGCACGCCCGCCACCAGCGCATCGGCGGCCACCACCAGTTCCCGGCCAACCGGTGGCAAGAAAACCGCGGCATCATCCTGCAGATCCAGCGCACCCGGCCCCGCCAACGGACGAAAATGCCGGGCGATCAGCGAAAATTCGGCGGGAAGCTCGCTCACACCGCTGCGGCTGGAAACTCCGCCGGGCGCAGCAGATGCGCCAGACGGTCCAGCACGCCGTTGGCCATCTTCGGCTCGTCACCCTCGAAGAAGCCGTGGGCCACATCCAGATATTCGTTGATCACCACCCGCGCCGGCGGCCCATCGGCCATCGAAAGCTCAGCAGCCCCGGCCCGGATCAGCGCGCGCAGCACCGGGTCCAGCCGATCCAGCGGCCAATCCGCCGACAGCACCTGGGACATCAACGGATCGATGCGGTCCTGGTCGGTGGTGGCGGTGCGCACGATGCGGGTGAACAGCCGCACGTCCACGTCGTGCACCCGGCCATCCTCGAATCCGTCCGAGCCCGCCACGGCGCCCAACCGATAGCGCACGAATTCGTCAATCACCGTCTCGGCGCTCGCGGGTCCCTGTTCGGCCTGGAACAACGCCTGCACGGCGGCCACGCGTGAGCCTGTGCGCGGGCGGGGCTTGCCGCCGCTCATGCGACCGATCCCAACCAGCGCGCCGCGTTGATCTGTTTCAGACACGCCACGGCCGCCTCGGCGCCCTTGTTGTGGCCGTCAGCACCGGAGCGCGCCAACGCCTGCGACTCGGTGGCGACCGTCAGCAGCCCGTTGCCCAGGCACAGGCCGAACTGCAACGTCACCTCGGTCAACCCCGACATCGCCTCGCGACAGACATGCTCATAATGGTCGGTCTCGCCCTTCACCACGCAGCCAAGCGCCACGAAACCATCAAAGCTCCGCTTGCCCGGCAGCGCCAGACGTACCGTGGCGGCCAGTTCCAGCGCGCCGGCAACATCCAGCACCTCATAGGTGGCGCCGGCCTCGATCAGAATTCGAATGGCACCGTCCCTGAGACCATCAACGATCTCAGTGTAGTAAGGCGCGCGCACGATCAGGATGTTGGGCGCATCGCCCTCCATCGTCGGCGCGTGGATATCGGTCTGAAGCTCCGTACTCATTCTTCAATGGCTTTCTGGCCGGCCACCGTCAGCCCATAGCCTTCGATGCCGATAATGGTGCGATGTGTGTTGGACAGCAGGACCATTTCGGTCACGCCCAGATCGAGCAGGATCTGCGCCCCAATGCCGTAGTCGCGCAACTCCCGCGGATGCGCATCAGGTTCCGCCAAACGTCCAACGCGCTGCGAAAGCCCGGTCACCCGCGTGTCGCGCAGCATCACCACGGCACCGCGCCCCTCGGCAGCGATCATGCGCATGGCGGCATGTAGCCGGTTGCTGGTGCTGCCGCCCACGATGTCGTCCATCAGGTCCACCGCATGCATGCGCACCAGCGGCGGCCCGTTTTCACCACAGGACGGCGCCGAAATATCGCCCTTCACCAGAACAAGATGCTCGGCGTAGTCCACGGTGTTGGCGAACACCACCACGCGCCACTCGCCGCCCACCGCATGATCGATCGTGCTGTCAGCCACGCGCTTCACCAAACGCTCAGTGCGCCTGCGATAGGCAATGAGGTCGGCGATGGTCCCAAGCTTCAGCCCATGATGCTGGGCGAAGGCCACCAGATCAGGAAGCCTTGCCATCTCACCGTCATCGCGGATGATCTCGCAGATCACGCCCGCCGGAATCAGCCCCGCAAGCCGCGCGATATCCACCGACGCCTCGGTATGCCCCGCGCGCACCAGCGTGCCACCCTCGCGGGCCATCAGCGGGAACACGTGACCAGGGCTCACGATATCATCGCGGCCAGTTTCCGGATTGATCGCAACCGCGATCGTGCGGGCGCGGTCGGCGGGCGAGATGCCGCTCGACACACCTTCACGCGCCTCGATCGAAATCGTAAACGGCGTTTGGTGGCGTGAGCCGTTGGCCTGGCTCATCAGCGGCAGGCCGAGCTGTTCGACGCGGTGGCGCGTCATCGCCAGGCACACCAGGCCGCGGGCGTGGCGGATCATGAAGTTTACCGCCTCGGGCGTGGCGAACTGCGCGGGGATCACAAGGTCGCCCTCGTTCTCGCGGTCCTCGTCGTCCACGAGGATAAACATCCGCCCGGCCCGCGCCTCTGCGATGATGTCCTCAGCCGAAGCGATGTAGTCGCTCAGAGAGCGGGTGAGAAGCTCGTTCATGAATACTCCGCAAGGCGCGCCACATAGCGCGCCACCGTGTCAATCTCGATGTTGACCGCATCGCCGGGAGCAAGCTGGCCGAAATTGGTAACCAACGACGTATGCGGAATGATGTTGACCCCGAAAATCGCCTGTTCAACCTCATTGACCGTCAAAGACACCCCATTGACTGCAATGCTACCCTTCGGTGCTACGAATCGTCCCAACCGATGTGGCACCTCGAACAGCCAGCGCGTGGAGCCGTGATCCGGCGTGGCCGAAATCACCCGTCCCACGCCATCCACATGGCCTGCCACAATATGCCCGCCCAGTTCGTCGCCAACGCGCAGCGGCCGCTCCAGATTCACCCGCGTGCCCACCACCCAGCTGCCCAAGGTGCTCTTGCTCAGCGTCTCCGCGGAGGCATCCACGGCGAACCAATCAGCCCCAAGCTCCACCGCCGTCAAACAACAGCCGGAACAGGCGATCGACGCCCCCACCGGAATGGACGCGGTGTCCGACCAGGGCGCGCCAATGACCAGCCGCATATCCGCCCCCGCCCCCATCGGCGTGATGGCGCGAACCGTGCCAAGGCCGCTGATGATGCCGGTGAACATGTTATTCCCCTACGCCCGCACGGCGATATTCAGTGAAAAAATCTTCGCCGACCGGCTTGGCGCTCAACCGTGTAAACCGCGGCATATCCGACAAAGACTCGATGCCGAATGGCCGCGCTGCCGGCCACCCGTCGCCACCCATCACGCAGGGGGCGTGAAACCAGGCGATGCGATCCACCAAATCGGCGCGCAACAGGGCCGCCGCCAACGACGCGCCGCCTTCAACAAGCAGCCGCGTGATGCCCCGCTCAGCCAGCGCGCGCAGCGACTGCGCCAGATCCACCCCGGGTTCGGCCGCGCCCACGTCGATCAGCACAACGCCAGCGTTCTCCATCGCCTCACGCCGTGCCGGATCGGCGCCATCACGGGTCAGAATCCAGGTCGGTTCGATCTGCGCTGTCGCCACCAGGCGCGACATCAGCGGCGTGCGCAGATGGCTGTCCGCCACCACCCGCACGGTCGGGATGATTTTAAAACCGGGAATCCGGCAGGTCAGCTCAGGATTGTCAGCCAGCACGGTGCCGACACCGGCCATCACAGCATCGTTCCACCCGCGCAAAGCGTGCGCCATGCGTCGCGCCGCCTCGCCTGTGATCCACTGGCTTTCCCCCGCTCGCGTGGCGATCCGGCCGTCCAGCGTGGTGGCCAGCTTGAGCGTAACCAACGGACGCTCATGCACCACCCGGTGAAAGAACCCCGCCGCCACCTCGCAGCCCTCATCCGACAGCAGCCCCTCCTCGACCACGATGCCCGCCGCGCGCAACTGCGCCAGGCCAGCACCGCTGACCCTGCGGTCCTGATCGACGGTTGCCACCACCACGCGGGCCACGCCGGCTGCGATCAGCGCATCGGTGCAGGGCGGCGTGGCACCATGATGGCAGCACGGCTCCAATGTCACATAAACCACAGCCCCCCGCGCCGCCTCACCGGCCATCGCCAGCGCCTGCGTCTCGGCATGCGGCCGCCCACCCGGTGCCGTGGTGGCGCGCCCGACCACACGGCCGTCCTTGACCACCACGCAGCCAACGGAGGGGTTGGGCCAGCAACGCCCGAGCCCGCGCCGCGCCAGGGCCAGCGCCGCGCGCATGTGGTCAAGATCGCTCATGAGGCCTACTTGGTCTCGCCGAGTTCGCCAAGAAAGGCCTCGAAGTCCCGAGCCTCCCGAAAGTTGCGATAGACCGAGGCGAAGCGGACATACGCCACCGCGTCCACCTCCTTCAGCGTCTCCATCACCTGCTCGCCGATATCCTTGGAATGCACGTCCGCCTCGCCGGAGGCTTCGAGCTTGCGCACGATGCCGTTCACGATGCGCTCCATGCGCTCCTCGTCCACCGGGCGTTTGCGAAGTGCGATGCGCACCGACCGCGCCAGCTTGTCACGGTCGAACAGCACCCGACGGCCGTCGGACTTGACCACCGTGATCTCCCGCAGCTGAACCCGCTCCACCGTTGAAAACCGCTGGGTGCAGCCACCACAGGACCGCCGCCGCCGGATGGCGGTGCCATCCTCGGTCGGCCTGCTGTCTTTGACCTGTGTGTCCTCATGGCCACAGAACGGGCAGCGCATCAGCCAAAAACTCTGGTCAACGCGAAACCCCGATCAACGATAGATCGGGAATTTCGCGCACAGCTCCATAACCTGCTGGCCGATTTTCGCCTCGACAGCGGCGTTCGAGCCATCGTTCGAGGCAGAAAGCCCGTCCAGCACTTCGCCGATCATGCGGCCAACCTGTTCGAACTCGGCCACGCCAAAGCCGCGCGTTGTCGCCGCCGGCGTTCCAAGCCGAATGCCCGAGGTCACGGCAGGCTTGGCCGGGTCGAACGGAATGGCATTCTTGTTGGCTGTCATATGCGCCCGCTCCAGCGACGCCTCAGACGCCTTGCCGGTCACGTTCTTCGGCCGCAGATCCACCAGCATCAGATGGCTGTCGGTGCCGCCCGTGACGATGTTGACGCCCTGCGCCACCAAGGTCGCGGCCAGCGCGCGGGCATTTTCCAGCACCGCCTTCTGATAGACCCTGAAATCCGGACGCAGCGCCTCACCGAACGCCACCGCCTTGGCGGCGATCACATGCATCAAGGGGCCACCCTGCAGCCCAGGGAACACCGCCGAATTGATCTTTTTGCCCAGCGCCTCGTCGTTGGACAAAATCATGCCACCGCGCGGGCCACGCAATGTCTTATGCGTCGTCGTCGTCACCACATGCGCGTGCGGCAACGGGCTGGGATACACGCCGCCGGCCACAAGACCCGAAAAATGCGCCATATCCACCAAGAACAACGCGCCAACCTCATCGGCCACTGCACGGATGCGGGCAAAGTCGATCACGCGTGAATAGGCGGAACCGCCGGCGATGATCAGCTTCGGCTTCTCGGTGCGCGCCAGCATCTCAAGTTGCTCATAGTCCAGCAGGCCATCTTCAGGCCGCACGCCATACTGCACCGGCCGGAACCACTTGCCGGACAGATTGGGCGCGGCACCATGCGTCAGGTGCCCGCCTGCATCCAGGCTCATGCCCAGAATGGTGTCGCCCGGCTGCAGCAGCGCCAGGAACACCGCCTGGTTGGCGTTGGCGCCGGAATGCGGCTGCACGTTGGCGAAGCTGCACCCAAACAATTTCTTGGCACGCTCGATGGCCAAGGTCTCGGCCACGTCCACATACACGCATCCGCCATAATAACGCCGCCCCGGATAACCCTCGGCATATTTATTGGTCAGCACAGAACCCTGCGCCTCCAGCACCGCCGCGGAGACGATGTTCTCGCTGGCGATCAGCTCGATGCCGTCTTGCTGGCGCACCAACTCGTGGCCGATGGCGGCGGCAATCTCCGGGTCGGTCTCGGCCAGCGAGGCCGAAAAGAATCGCTGCAGGCTTGCGGTGGGCGAGATCTCGTTCATGGGGTTTGCCTTTCAAACGGGGCCGCAACCTCGATTTTGGCGATGCGGCGCACATGCCGCCCACCTTCGAAGCCGGTGGCAAGGAAGGTGCGAAGAATATCGATTGCCATCTCGACGCCGATCATGCGGGCACCCATCGAGACGACGTTGGCGTTGTTGTGCTGGCGCGCCAGCCGGGCAGACGTCGTCTCACTCACCATGGCGCAGCGTATGGCGGCATGGCGGTTGGCTGAGTAGGACATGCCAAGCCCGGTGCCGCAGACCAAGACCCCGAACTGTGCCTCACCCTTGGTGACTGCTTCACACACCACATGAGCGAAATCCGGATAGTCCACGCTTTCGGGCCCCTGCGTGCCAAAATCATGCACCGCGTGGCCCTGCGCCTGCATCCAGGCTACCAGGGTATCCTTCAACTGAAAGCCAGCATGATCGGCCCCCACGGCAATGTGGAAGGTCGCGGCCTCGGTGGGTGCGATCGTGTTCATACCAGACATGTAACACGGAGCCGCCGCATGGTGGAATTGCAGCCCTGCACATTTCGGTCATGCGGCATTCAGGGATGCGACGCCCTTGGCAACGACGCAAGGAACACCGGCACCAAAGTCAGCACCTCTGCCTGGGCCTCGGGATTGGTGCCGACATGCACGGATTTATTGGCATTTTGGCTGTTCGGCACGTTGTGCAGGATGCGCAGGCCGCCGGGAGCATCGAAGTCGTGATACGCGCCGGGAAATACGATCAATCGCATCGCAGGCGGCGTGAAGCGGTCAGCCACAGACTGGCAGGGCGCAGCCGGCGTCCAGTCATCGGCGCCCCCCATCAGCACCAACAACGGTGCCGCCGGTCGCCAGGCGGCATTGCGAACGGCCACGGCACAGCCGGGATAGAACGCGATCATCCCCCGGATCAGCCCAGCCGGTAGATCCGGCGCCACGTTGGCGGCTGCCATCACCGTGCTGCCGCCATCGGACCAGCCCAACAACGCAACCCCGCCCTCGGGCGTGCCCTGCTGCACGGCCAACCATTTCGCGCTCTCGATCGCATCCGATCGGCGCACCCCAAACGATGTGACGGCACGGCCCGTCTCCCGGCACTGCGATTTCAGCCCGCGGCTTGAAAAACTGTCGGGAAACAGCAGGATATGCCCCTCGCCCACCAGCTTCTCACGCCATTGCCGGTCTCGCACACCATACGGCCCGCCACAGCCGTGCAGCGCCACGATCGCAGGTGCCACGGCCGGGCCGGTGGGCCGGAACAGTTCAGCTTTCAGGATCATGCCATCCGGTAACGGTATTTCGACGCTCTCCGCCCGTGCACCGGCCGAAAATCCAATGAACAGCATCGCCAATATAATTTTCTGCACCACGCCCCCTATCCCTTGTCGGCACATTGCCGCTTGGCTATGCCGAATTCCAGACGCACGGAGACGGTATCATGGCCACCTTCAACACCGGGGCAAGCTTCCCCACCACCCGCCTGCGCCGCAACCGCGCCAATGGCTGGACCCGCCGCCTGGTCGCCGAAAACCGGCTGAGCGTGGACGATCTGATCTGGCCGATCTTCGTGATGGAAGGCTCAGGCCAAACCACCGACATCGCCGCCATGCCAGGCGTCAAGCGCGTCAGCGTCGATCGTCTTGCAGCCCATGTGCAAGACGCCGTCAGGCTTGGCGTCCCTGCCATCGCCCTCTTCCCGGCAACCCCCACCGACCTGAAAAACAGCGAAGGCACCGAGTCGCAGAATCCGAACAACCTGATC
>JBBROR010000083.1:0-11352 GCA_038229175.1 Acetobacterales bacterium
CGGCCATCGCCGCATCGCCCCGCCCAGCTTGCCCAATGCAGCGATGGCGAACCCCATTCGGATCGCGGCAGGCGCCTTCGGTCACGGCCTGCCAGTGCGAGACCTGCGCGTAAGTCCCGAGCATGCAATTTTCATAGATAGAGTGCTTATTCAGGCACGCCATCTCGTCAATGGCTCCAGCGTCGTCCAGGAGCAGGTTGATGAGGTAGATTACTATCATATCGAGCTCGACAGCCACGATGTCGTTTATGCTGAGGATCTTCCCGCTGAGTCTTGGCTCGACACGGGATCACGCGCGTTTTTCGACAATGCCAGCGTGGTGGACTTGCGCCCGGGTTTCGACGCAACCCCCAAGACCGAGGCGTGCGCCCCGATCATCGAGGAAGGCGCTATTCTCGATGTCGTCCGCCAGCGTATGGGCCAACGCGCCAGCGAACTCGGCTTCGCCCCTGACCAAAGGCTGATCGTGGCGCTCGGCGAAGGCCGGATTGCGAGCATTGTGCCTGCCGACACCAGAACAATCTGCCTCGTTGCACCCCGGGCCGTGCGATCAGGCGCTGATCAAAGGCGGCTTGGCGCCGCCGTCGCTTCCCTGTGCATCGATGGCGCCAACATCGCACTCGACGATCCCTGCCTAACTCTGGGCTGGCACGAGTTTGAGACCGACGGGACTGGTGCCTGGCGCTGGACAGACAACGAGGCGCTGCTTCAAATCGAGCCGCAGCCCTATCCGCGCACATTCGAGATCGAGGTGATCGCCACAGCAGCCCAGCAGGCCGCCTGAAGCCGTCTCGGCCGACAGGTCCAAAAGAAGAATAGCACTCGTCGTTTTTGGCCAGGGCCTTACGATGAGCAAGTGCCTGCACCTTGGCGTTTTCATGCGCCCGGTCAGCATTAACATTGTCTAGTGGCGCGTGCCGGGCGCGTGTGCGGACGCCAACTTCAAGCTCAAGCCACTCGTTCGTCTCATCAAGACGCAACAATCTTCCGCTGAAGCGGCTGGCCAATCGCTTTTTTCCTTGATCACATGGGATTGCGTGGTGCGCTGGGGCGCGTCACCATCGCCAGGTTCGCCCGAGGAGTTCCCATGCGCCACATCGCCGCCGCAATTCTTGCCCTTCTGTTTGCCGCCCCCGCACCGTTTTCCACGACAGCATGGGCGCAGCCGAAGGACAGCCTTGTCGTCGATCTGCCCGGCGATGTCGCCACCATGGACCCGCAGATCCAGTGGGACACCGACAGCTACACGGTCTATCGTAACATTTTCGACAACCTTCTGACGCGGGACGTGTCGGGCAAGATCGTACCGCAGGTGGCGACGGCCTGGCGCTACACCGACGACACCACCATCGTCTTCGACCTGCGCTCGGACATCCTGTTCCACGATGGCAGCAAACTGACACCTGAGGACGTGGTGTTCAGCGTTCGCCGCATCACCAACCCGGCCTTCAAAAGCCCGCAACTTTCGCAGTTCGACCAGATCGCGTCCGCCGAGGTCACGGGGCCCAACCAGGTCACGCTGCACACCAAGTCGCCGTATCCGGCCCTGCTGGCGCAGCTCGTCAAACTCTCGATCATTCCAAAGGCGTATGTGGAGAAGGTGGGCGACACTGCCTTCAACCAGGCCGTCATCGGCAGCGGCCCGTTCAAGCTGAAATCCTGGCAGCGCGGCGTGCAAACCAATCTTGAGGCCAACGAGACCTATTGGCGCGGCAAGCCTTTCTTCAAAACCGTGACGTTCCGCGCTGTGCCCGATCCCGCCACACGGATCGCCGACCTGCGGACCGGCCGTGCCGATATCACCCGTGGGCTGACGCCGGATGACGCGGTGGCGATGAAGAACGAGCGCACGCTGAAAGTCTCGCCGATCGCCACCGAGCGGGTGGCCTATCTGTTCGTCAATGCACTGGCCGGCCCGACCAAGGACAAGCGGGTGCGTCAGGCCATTGCCATGGCCGTGGATCGCGACACCCTCATTTCCGCCTTGCAGCAGGGTTACGCCAAGCCCACCAACATCGTGCTGACGCCGGCCAATGTCGGCTATGTCGCGGATGTGAAAGGCTGGCCTTTCGATCCCGCCCGCGCCCGTGCGTTGATCAAGGAGGCCGGTGCCGAGGGCGCCACCATCACCTTCCTGACCTCCCCCGTCTATGACCGCCGGCTGAACGAGGCGGTGCAGCAGATGCTCGACGATGTAGGCCTGAAGATGACCATTACGGTGGTGGACCAGCCGACCTATCTCCGCCGCCGCCTGGGTACGCCGGAAGACGCCGGCAGCATGTCGCAGGGCCGCTGGTCCTGCGCCTGCCAGGATGCTGACGGTGTGATCTTTCCGCTTTTCCGCAGCGGCAGCGTGTGGTCGAAATTCAGCAACGCCGAATTCGACACGGAAGTGGACGCCGCCCGCGCCACGCTCGATGACGCCAAGCGCATCGGCCACTATCACCGCGCCTTTGAAATCCTTCGAGACGAAGTGCCTGGCATTGGCCTGTTCCAGGACGAGGCGATCTACCTGATGAAGCGCGAGCTGGCATTCACCCCCACCGCCAACGAGGCGTTCTTCGTCTACGACATGAAGTGGGAATGACACGTCACCTCGCCGCGCGCTTCGGCCAGGCACTGCTGGCCAGCTTCGGCGTTTTGACCATTGTGTTCTTCATCATGCGCCTGTCCGGCGACCCCACTTTGCTGCTGGTGCCAGAGGGCGCGTCGATCGAGCAGATCAACGAACTTCGCCACCAGCTCGGGTTCGACCGGCCGCTGCCCATTCAGTTCCTGGCCTATCTCGGCGATCTCGCTCACTTCGATTTCGGGGAATCGCTGGTGCAGCGCGCGCCGGTGCTGGGCATCGTGGCCGAGCGAATTCCCTATACCGTGGCGCTGGCCTGCGGATCGCTGCTGGTTGCCATCGGCATCGGCATTCCCGCCGGGATAATGATGGCGGTGGCGCGGGGCACCTGGCTGGAACGCGTGCTGGCCGGCTTCGTGCTCGCCGGCCAAAGTCTTCCTACGTTCTGGTCCGGCATTCTTCTTATTTTGTTGTTCGGCGTGACGTTGGGCTGGCTGCCCACTTCCGGCGCCGACGGCATCAAGGCCCTCATCATGCCGTCCCTCGCCCTTGGCGCCGTCGCCATGTCCACTTTCGCCCGAATGACCCGCATCGCCGTGCTGGATGAATTGTCCCGAGATTACGTCACTGCCGCGCGGGCCAGGGGCCTGTCGCGCGGCCAGGCTTTGTTGCGACATGTGCTGCGCAATGCCGCGGTTCCGGTGGTGACGATCGCAGCGCTCGAGATCGGCAATCTGCTCGCGGGCGCAGTGATCGTGGAGACCGTGTTCGCCTGGCCCGGAATCGGCCAATTGGCGATCCAATCGATCCAGTCCCGCGATTTCCTCGTTGTACAGACCGTCGTGCTGTTTGTCTCCCTGGTCTATGTGATGACCAACCTGCTGGCCGATCTTCTCTATGCCGCGATCGACCCGCGCATCCGGATGGGCGTATGAGACGCGTGTCCCCCGGCATGATCGTGGTGCTCGCCTTGCTGGCGCTGTTCGTGGCAGCCGCTTTGGCAGCCCCCCTGCTCTCACCCTTCGACCCGCTGCGCCAGTCGCTGCTGCTGCGTCTGAAGCCGCCTGGAAGCTTGATTGGTGGACGTGTTTTCGTATTGGGCACCGATGATCTTGGCCGAGACCTGCTGTCTCGCGTGCTGTTCGGTGCACGGGTCAGCCTGCTGGTGTCGGTGGTGGCGGTTGCACTTTCGCTTGTAGTGGGAACGGCTCTCGGCATGATCGCGGGCTGGTATCGCGGTGCTGTGGCCGCGGTGATCATGCGGCTGGTGGACACGATGCTGTCCATCCCGGCCATTCTTCTGGCGGTGCTGACGGTGGCCGTGCTGGGGCCAGGATTTCTCAATCTGGTCGTGGTGCTGGGCCTGACGCGGTGGCCGCGCTATGCCCGCGTGGCCTACGGCCAAACCTTGCAGGTCGCCAGCCTGCCATACATTCGCGCTGCCGAAATGGCCGGCGCCAGCTCCGCCCGCATCCTATGGCGGCACATCCTGCCCAACATCGCAGGCCCACTTATGGTTGTTGCCACCAGCGAGTTCGGGCTGATGATCCTGTTCGAGGCCGGGCTGTCGTTCCTCGGCCTCGGCATCCAGCCGCCCGCGCCAAGCTGGGGCTCCATCATGGCCGCCGGCCGCCAATACGTCGAACGCGCCTGGTGGTTGACGGTTTTTCCCGGCGCCTGCCTTTTCCTTGTCGTTCTGTGCGTGAACGTTACCGGTGACTGGCTGCGCGACCGGCTCGATCCGCGTGCCGCGTCAAGATGAAGGACACTGCAACATGACCAATTCGTTCGCCGGACAACGCGTGGTGATCACCGGTGCCGCCGGCATTTTTGGAACCTGGATCGCGGATGCTTTCGCCCGCGCCGGTGCCACGCTCTGCCTGTCGGACATGCGCGGCGAATTGCTCCCGGCGGTGGTGGAGCGCATTGGCGCCGATCCGCTCACCACGCTGTTGCACACCACCGATCTCACGCAATCCTCCTCGATTTCCGATCTTGCCGCCTTTGTGGCGTCGAACTGGAAATCCCCAGATATCGTCATCAACAATGCCGGAATCTATCCGCGGACCGGCCCGCTGATCGATCTCGCGGAAGCCGAATTCGACCGCATCATGAGCGTGAATGTCCGCGCGCCCTTCCTGGTCACGCAGGCGATGGCGCGGCTGATGGTGGCCGAGGGCGTTCAAGGCTGCTTCATCAACATCGGCTCCGGCGCGGCAAGGCAGATGCCCACCGGCTCGGTGCCCTACTGCATGTCCAAGACGGCGCTCGAACGCTTGTCGAAAGGCCAGGCCTTGGAACTGGCCCCGCACAAGATACGCGTCAACGTGGTGGAACCGGGCTTCGCGCCCGGCAGTGATTTTTCGTATCTGCCGCCAGACTACGTCACCCGCATGACGGCCCGCATCCCACTCGGCCGCAACTCCGAGCCTGACGATACCTCTAACGCCATTCTGTATCTTTGCTCACAGGCGGCCTCCTACATCACCGGCGCCACGCTTGCCGTCGACGGCGGGAACTCCATCGGCACGTTCCAGCCTCCTGCCACCAACACGTGACACCGGTCCTCCAAGTCGAGAATCTGTGTCTGTCCATCGCCGGCGTGCCCGTGGTGGATGGTATCAACCTTCGGGTTGATGCCGGGGAGGTGGTGGCCTTGGTCGGTGAATCGGGCTGCGGAAAATCCATCACGTCAGCCGCGATCATACGCCTGCTGCCCAATGCGATCCGCCAGACAAGCGGCGATATCAGACTTGCCGGCGAAAGCCTTTGCATGATCCCCGAGCGGCAGATGCAGGCCATGCGCGGCCGCCGCCTGTCGATGATCTTCCAGGAGCCGCAGGCAGCACTCGACCCGCTCTCCACCATCGGCACTCAGATTGCCGAAGCCTTGCGCCTGACTGCAACATCAGCCCGTCCCGCGGTGTTGCGCATGCTCGACGAAGTTGGAATCTCCGATCCGGAGCGCCGGATCGACCAATATCCGTTCGAACTCTCCGGTGGCATGTGCCAGCGCGTGGTCATCGCAGCAGCCCTCATCGCCCGCCCTGAGCTGCTACTCGCCGACGAGCCGACCACCGCGCTCGACGTCACCATCCAGGCCCAGATCCTCGACCTTCTGCGCAACCTGGCCCGCGAGCGTGGCACCGCGGTGTTGCTGATTACCCATGATGTCGGCGTGGTCGCTGATATCGCTGACCGCGTGGCCGTGATGTATGCCGGCCGTATTGCCGAAACCGGTCCTGTGCACAGCATCTTTGCGAAACCGAGCCATCCCTACACGCAACTCCTGCTGGCCTCGGTGCCCCGCCTGTCGGATGTGCCGAAATCCCTGCTCGCGGTGATCCCCGGCCGCGTGCCAACCCCCATCGAATTCGGCCCAGGCTGCCGCTTCACCAGCCGGTGCCCTCGGGCCGACGCGCAGTGTGCCGCACAAACCCCACCGTTGCGCCCGCTTGGCGACAGCGAAGTTGCCTGCTGGCACGCCACATGAAGCCGGTGCTGGCGATCCGTGATCTGCACGTCCATTTCGCTGGCCGGAAGGGCCTGCCGGTCCGTGCCGTGGACG
Organism: Acetobacterales bacterium; assembly: GCA_038229175.1. Taxonomy (GTDB): domain Bacteria; phylum Pseudomonadota; class Alphaproteobacteria; order Acetobacterales; family Acetobacteraceae; genus CAIQQQ01. The sequence continues at coordinate 6,138 of JBBROR010000083.1, forward strand.
GCGTTTCGCTCGACATCTCGGCCGGCGAGACCCTCGGGCTGGTGGGGGAATCGGGCTGCGGCAAATCGAGCCTGTCCAACGCCGTGGTGGGGTTGGTGGCAGCCACCAGCGGCAGCATCGAGATCCAGGGAAGCCAGGTCGTGGGCGCCAATCGTGCCGCCCTGCGCGACATGCGGGCCCATGTGCAGATGGTCTTCCAAGACCCCGCCACCTCGTTGAACCCACGGATGACCATCGGCGCCGCCATCGGTGAGCCGTTGCTGGTGCGAGGCGTGGCCACCGGCGCTACGTTGCGCGCCCGCGTGGCAGCCTTGCTGGGAGAGGTCGGCCTGCGGCCTGAACACGCTGACCGTATGCCCCACCAGTTCAGCGGTGGCCAACGCCAACGCGTCGTCATCGCCCGCGCGCTCGCCCTGCGCCCGGCTTTGCTGGTGTGCGACGAACCTGTCAGCGCGCTGGATGTCTCCGTCCGCGCCCAGATTTTAAATTTGCTGGTGGATCTTCAATCACGCCTGCAAATGGCCACGCTTTTCGTTTCGCACGACCTGTCCGTCGTCCGCCATGTGTGTGACCACGTGGCGGTGATGTATCTCGGCCGCCTCGTCGAACGCGCCCCCGCCGCAGAACTGTTCGCCACCCCACGCCACCCCTACACGCGCGCACTGCTGGCCTCGGTGCCGGACCCGGACCCTATCATCCAGCGCGCCAAAGCCCGCGTGCCGCTGAAGGGCGAAATCCCCAATCCCGCCAATCCCCCCTCGGGCTGCCGCTTTCACACGCGCTGCCCGATGGCGGCCGATCTGTGCCGCATTGTCGAGCCTGAATGGCGCCCCGTGGGCGGCGCGCAGGTGGCGTGCCACTTTGCCACTTAGATCATGATGCGTTTGGGTTGCTTCACCCAAACGCATGAACATGATCGGTAAAACAACGGCTAGAGCGGGAAGATTTTGGGTGAAACAACCCAAACACATATTGTCCCGTTGCCGTTGCCGTTGCCGTTGCCGTCGCCGCTCTCGCCACGCTCAAATGCCCTCGGCCGAAAGCTCCCCCAAGGCGCCAGACCACGCAGCGATGGTGTGGGCGATATCTGCCTCCGTGTGGGCCAGCGACACGTAATACTTGGTATCGCCCTTCATGATGCCGCGGGCGCGCAGTTTGGCGTTGAACCGCCGCGCCAGATCCGCGTTGCCGCGCAGCACGTCGCGGTAGTTGGAGATTGGCGTGCCGGTGAACATCACATCGAACATCGGCGGCTCGCCTATCACCTGGCCCGCGATGCCTTGGCGCTTCAGTTGGTCGGACAAGGCCGCCATCAGCGTGCGCCCGTTGGTGAAGATCGTCTCATAGGCGCCAGGACGGCGCAGGATCTCCAGTGCCGCGAGCCCTGCCACCGACGCCACGGGGTTGCCCGACAGCGTGCCGATCTGCAGCAGGAACCCATCGTCACCGGCCAGCGCCCGATCGAAATGCGCCATGATGTCGGCCCGTCCGGCAATGGCGGCCAGCGGGAAGCCGCCGCCGATCACCTTGCCCAGCGTGCAAAGGTCGGGCGTCACGCCATAATATTCCTGCGCACCGCCATAGGCGAAGCGAAAGCCGGTCACCACCTCGTCGAAGATCAGCACGATCCCGTATTCGGCGGTGATGCGGCGCAGGCCTTCCAGGAAGCCAGGCGCCGGTGGAATGATGCGCTGCAGCGGCTCCACGATCACGGCAGCCAATTCGTGGTGATGCGCCCGGATCAGCGCTTCCACGGCGGCGAGGTCGTTGTAGGGCGCGATCAGCATCTCGTCGCGCACGCGGGCGGGGATGCCGGCCGAATCTGGCGTTGCCTGCGGGAAATTGCCCGGGTTCTTCGGCGCGAGGCTCATCAGCGCATGGTCGCTCATGCCATGATAGCCGCCTTCGAATTTCAAAATTCGCTCGCGCCGTCGATGCGCACGGGCAAGCCGCATCGCATACATGTCCGCCTCGGTGCCGGAGCTGACGAAACGAACCTGCTCCGCGCAGGCCACGGCCTCAACGATGGCCTCCGCCAGCCGGATACCGTGGCGATTATTGGCAAAGAACGTGGTGCCCAAGGGCACCTGGGCCATGACCGCCTCCGTGACCTCGGGATGCGCATGGCCCACCAGCATGGGGCCGGAGCCGAGCAGGAAATCAACATATTCCCGCCCGCTCTCATCCCACACCCGACCTGCGCGCCCGTGTGCAATGACGATGTCGGACGCAAGATTGCCAAACCCGCCCCCCGGCAGCACGCGGGACGCGGTTTCGATCAATTCGAGTTCGAGAGGGCTGCGCGCGACGACTGTCATGACGGGAGCTCCACGTGGGTGGCCAAGCTTATACCAAAGGCTGCGAGTGTTGACCCCTCCAACGCTTGCAGCCGTTGGTGTTGCGCGCCGGGTTGGCCGGCGGCGGCCTGCAAAACACAGGCTCCTACCGGCGGCCATCGACCTGTTCTTCACAGGGCAACACACAGGGACATTGGTATTACTCGCCGGAATGAATTGATCAGATACCGCCGAGAATGCAGCGGTGATCCGGCTTCCGGCCGGGCCCGATATATGTGCGGCAACCAGAAAAATCCGCACCGGTAGAACCAACCTCCGGCGACACTGCTTGAAACGAAAAAGCGCGACGGGTCACGGCGCCTTGCGGCGCATGAACACCAGGGCGATCGCAGCAGAGGGCACGGCGATCATAGCCGTAATAAGCCACAGCCTCGAAGACAGCGGCACAAGGGCAAAGAAGTCCTGGCCCAGAGGCATCAACAGCATGACCGTGAACGCTGCGACCATGCTTGTGATCAGCAGCGCACGCAGCACCGACAGCGGCCGCGACAGGTCGGACAGGATGGTGAGCCCGATCGAGAACAGCACGATGGTCGCGATCGTTCGCCCTTCCTCGATCGTGGCGCCGAATTGGGACGTGGCGGCGACGGAAGCGGCGAGGGTGGAAGCGGCGGCGATGAGCCCTGCTGGTGTCGCGATCCGGACCACCCGCCCCACGAAGCCGCTCCGGGCTCGCGCCTCGTTGGCGGCCAGCGAGAGAAAGAAGGCTGGGATACCGATCGTCAGCGTCCCGATCAGGGTCAAATGTCGCGGTAGGAATGGGTAGATCAGGCCGGTGGCCGCCACAGTTCCGGCAAGCGCCGTTGCATAGACGGTCTTGGTGACGAACAGGATCGCCAGCCGCTCCACGTTGCCGATCACGCGGCGCCCTTCGGCCAGCACATGCGGCAAGGAGGCAAACTCTCCATCCAGCAGCGTCAACTGGGCAATCGCGCGCGCGGCGCCGCTGCCCCGACCCATCGCGATCCCGATATCGGCCTGCTTCAGCGCAAGCACGTCGTTCACCCCGTCCCCGGTCATGGCGACCACCTGGCCATCGCGCTGAAGGGCGGCGATCATCGCTCGCTTGCCATCCGGCGACGCCCGGCCGAACACGGACGCGGATGCCATGAACGCCGTCAATGCCGTGTCTCCGTGCGGCAGCGTGTGTGCGTCGACCGGGGCGTCGGCGCCGGGCACACCCACGCGGCGCGCCACTGCCGCGGCGGTTTGCGGATGATCGCCCGAGATCACCTTCAACGCGATGCCCTGGCCCAGGAAGAACGCGATTGTGTCTTTCGCGTCCGGCCGCACTTGTTCTGCCATGATCACCAGGGCCGCCGGCTGGATGTCCTGCGGCAGCCCCTGATCGAGAAGCGCCCGGGTACGGGCCAGCAGTGTCACCCGCCGTCCGGCTGCCGCTTGGGTGGCGATCTTGGCCAGCAACCCGGCATGCGCTGTGCTGTCCAGCAGGATATCCGGCGCGCCCAGCAGCCAATCCCCGTGGGTCTTGAATCCAGCGCCGCTCCATTTCCGCGCCGACGAGAAAGCCGCCAAGCGGGTGGCTACCCATCCTGCTGGCGCGGGGTACCGGCTGGCGATCGCAAGCAGCGTTGCGTTGGGCGTCGGGTCGGACGCGGCGAGCGCGCCCAAGGCCGCTGCCACATCGGCGGACGGGTCGAGGATCTCGACAGATTCGATGACCTCCTTGCCGGTGGTCAGCGTGCCGGTCTTATCGAAGCAAAGCGTGGTGACGCGCGCCAAGGTCTCGACCGCCGGCAGCTCCTGGATCAGCGCCCGCCGCCGGCCAAGGCGCGTCACCGCCACGGCGAGTGTCATGCTGGTGAGCAGCACCAGCCCCTCCGGCACCATCGGCACCATCCCGGCGACTGTCGAGCGGAGCGCCTCCGGCACCAGCGATCCCTGCGCCCGCAATTGGCTCCAGAACAGCAGCGGTGCCAAGGCGGCGATAGCCCAGAAGGAATAATTCAGGATGCGGTTGATGCCTGTGCGCAGTTCCGAATTCGCCGGCTTGAACTGCCGGGCGGCGCTGGCAAGTTGTTGCGCATAAGCAGTCTGCCCGACGCCTGTGGCGCAAAACCGCCCGCTTCCAGCCACGACGAAGCTGCCGGAGAGCACAGGATCGCCCTTCGCCTTGATGACCGGCGCCGCCTCGCCACTGATGAGCGCTTCATCCAGCTCCAGCTCGGCCGCGGTGAGCACGATCCCGTCGGCCACGACCTGGTCGCCGGACCGCAGCTCCACCACGTCGTTCAGCACCACGGAGGCAATCGGCACCTCCTGGCTCTGCCCGTCACGCACGACCCGGGCGGAAGGCGCATTGAGGATGACCAATCGGTCGAGCGCCCACTTGGCGCGCAGTTCCTGGACGATGCCGATGAGCGTGTTGGTGACGAGCACGCCGCCGAACAGCGCGTCATTGATCGAGCCGACCATCAGGATGGTCACGAGCAGGACGCCCAGGACGGCGTTGAAGCGCGTCAACACGTTCGCGCTGATGATGCTGCCGATACTGCGGCTGGTGCGCTCTGCGACCCGATTGACCTGGCCCTGCGCGACGCGCTCGCGCACCTGCGGCCCGGTCAGCCCGGTGGCGGCCGCCTGGTCATGGCCCGGCGGGGTCAGCTATGCCGCAGCGCGTAAGGGTCCGGCCGGGCCGCAAGGCTCCTCATGAACAGCACCGCAACCACGCTGCAGACGACAGCCGCGCCCAGGACAATCAGCAGGTAGAGCCACGGTATGGACAGGGTATCAGGGGGCGGGTCGAACACGCCGCTCAGCACGCGCACCAGGACCTGGGCCACCAGAAAGCCGATTGCCGTCCCGCAGAGCGCGCCGAGCCCCACGATGACCAGCAC
>JBBROR010000084.1:0-11237 GCA_038229175.1 Acetobacterales bacterium
CCACGCCGAATGGCGGGACGTTGAATGCGCGTTCCTGGGCACCCGCCGCCTGATGGCACTGGCCCGCGCCACCGGCCGGCCGGCGCATATCCTGCACGTGTCGACCGCGGAAGAACTGGACTACATGCGCGACTTCCGCGACATCGCCACCGTGGAGCTGTTGGTCAATCACCTGACACAGGTGGGGCCGGACTGTTACGATCGTCTCGGCGGCTTCGGCGTCATGAACCCGCCCATCCGCGACCAGCGCCACATGGACGCTGCCTGGGCCGCGATCGCCGATGGTAGGGTCGACACGATCGGGTCCGACCATGCGCCGCACGCCTATGAGGCAAAGTTGAAGCCCTGGCCCGAAGTCCCCGCCGGGCTCACCGGCGTGCAGACCTTGGTGCCGATCATGCTCGATCATGTGAACGCCGGTCGGCTGTCGCTGGCGCGCATGGTGGACCTGATGGCGGCGGGGCCAGCCCGCGTCTATGGCGCCGTCAACAAGGGGCGCTTGGTCGCTGGCTACGACGCCGATTTTACGCTGGTCGACCTGAAGGCCACCCGCACCATCACGAATGACTGGATCGCGGCACCCTGCGGCTGGACGCCGTTCGACGGCATGTCCGTCACCGGATGGCCGATCGTCACGATCATACGTGGAAAAATGGTGATGCGGGATGGCGAGGTGATGGGGGTGCCGAGCGGGCGGTTGGTTCGGTTTGCGTAGGGCTGTGGGACGGATGAAGTCGGCCGTCTCCACTTTTCGAGGTTGAGGCTGTGAACTTCATCCACCCAACGGATTGGAAAATTCTGCCAGGTTTTGAATTCGCTGCTCCGACCGGTCGAGCATGCAGGCTCCACCCTGAATGCTGGCCATCGTTCCAGTGTCCTTGCCATAGAACGCCCCGCAATCGGCATCGCGGAATGTGATCCAAAGCCTTTCGGATTTTCGCAGCTTCTCCTGCTGATCCACCGGCAAGGCATCCATCGCCTTGCGATAGGCCGCGTTGAGCCGAGCATCAGCTTCGGCAAGTCCAGCAGTCTGACAGGCCTTCATATCCCCTGTTGTGACAGCAACATTCATGCAGGCTCTGTAGTTTGTCTGCGCCTGAGCACCGCACGCCCCAAACACCAGAACAATGAGAAGCCCCCCAACACCGGTCAAAACTCGATCCATCACCACACCCCGCAGCTCAGCTGTTTTGCAATCCCTGTCCGATCGTTTGGGCCGACCAACCACGACCTGACCTCCAATTTATCGCAAACATATGAACAACATCTTCACAGCGATCTGGGTGAGCAATCGCTCAACCCCGTCTTCGCGTTAGGTCGCTAGTGGTTAAGATCTGAGGGAAGAGTCCTCAGATCTTAACCACTAGCCTCTGATCTTGTGGGCCAAATTCCCTGACGCTCCGGTAGCAAGCGTCAGGTTTGGGCCACTAGAGCGTGATGATTTTGGGTAGAGTCAAAATCATCACGCTCTAACTTTGTTTTACCGATCATGTTCATGCGTTTGAGTTAAGCAAACCAAACGCATCATGATCTAGACTTTGTCCGCAGTATGTGTCGGGCTAGTTGGTCACCACGCCGCTGTAGTAATCCTGCACCGTCGCCCCGGCCACGCCGCGCAGATACTTGGCCAATTCCGGATCCAGCCCCGCTGTGTAGGTGTTGTCCTCCACCGGCCGATGATACAGTGCCACGTAGCTGGTGGCCGCGGCGAGATAGGTGCCGGCCAGCGTCGGATGGCGGTTGTCGGCGATATAAAGGGTCAGCCCGGGCCGGCCCTTCAATGCGCGCGCGAAGGCCAGGCCCGCAGGAATGACCATCGCATGGTTGTCGTTGCCGGCCTTCGTGTAGGCCTCAGCCAATTGTGTCGTCATTTCAGGCCTGTCGGCGTAGGCCCAGGACATGAACAGCACGGGCACGGCGTCGTGGCTGCGCACCGTGTCGGTGTGCAGTTTCGCGAATTTAATGAACACCGGCGCCAGCGTGGGATGAAGCGGGCACTGGCTGCAATCCATCAGCACGGTGGTGTCGTATTTCTTGGCGTTGGTGTTGAAGACGATGTTGTTCTTGGTGTCGAACGTATATTTGCCGACGCCATCGGGCCGGAAATACGATTCCACATCGTGCCAATCCAAACCCGAGCCGCCCATCGTCACCATCGTGCCGCTGAACTTCGGCCCGTCAGCGCCGGCCCCGCGTGCAAGGCCTGTGATATGCGAGGTGATGCCATTGTTGAAGTAGAAGAAGCTGTTGCCAATCCACATGGTGGAAGCAGGCGGCATGGCCCCGACCGAGGTGACCTGCGGTGCGGTCTGGGCGTGCAACGACAGCGGCATGAAAGCGAGCGTTGCTGCCAGCAACACCTGTTTGACCGTCTTCATCGTAGCCGTTTCCTTTTTCGTTTCGATCAATCTTACAGAAACGACCCTGGCTGGGCAATCACCGGCGCACACGGAAAAAATCCTGCAGCAGCGCTGCACATTCGCTCTCACGCACCCCACCGATCACCTCCGGCCGATGCAAGCAACCGGGCGCATCGAACACCCGCACCCCGTGCTCGACGCCGCCGCCTTTGGGGTCATAGGCGCCGAACACCACGCGGCGGATGCGAAACGCAGCAATGGCGGCGGCGCACATCGCGCACGGCTCCAATGTCACGACCAGATCGCACCCGATCAGCCGCGGCGTACCGAGCAGCGCGCCTGCCCGGCGCAGCACAAGCATCTCGGCATGGGCGCTGGCGTCGTGCAGTTCCTCCACCCGATTGCCATCCTGGGCGAGGATCGCGCCATCGGGCCCGAGCAACACGGCGCCCACCGGCACCTCTGATCGTGCGGCGGCGGCGCGGGCCTGGGCGAGGGCTTGCTGCATTGCGTTCATACGCAGGTCTTGCCTGCAAACCGGTGGGAGAGCCAGCGCCGCGCCCGATTGCTTCCATTCGGCCGGATCGTGCTCTAGCAAGACGTATGAGCTCACATCTTCCCCTGATCGGCGTCACGCTCGATGCGGAACCGGCCGGCCCAAAGCCCGCCTATTCGCACTATCCCTGGTATGCGCTGCGGCAGAACTATGCCGACGCCATCGTGGCCGCCGGCGGGCTGCCGATGGCCCTGCCGCACACGCCGCTTGCGGAGGAATACCTCGACCGCATCGACGCCCTGGTGATCACCGGTGGCGCATTCGACGTCGACCCCTCGCTTTATGGCGATGCCACCACCCACGGCAGCGTTACGCTGAAGGCCGGCCGAACCAACGCCGAAATGGCGCTTCTGCGGGGCGCGCTGGCCCGCGGCAAGCCGGTTCTGGGCATCTGCGGCGGCGAGCAACTTCTGGCGGTGGCGCTGGGCGGCACGCTGATCCAGCACATCCCCGACAGCATCGCGCAAGCACTGGCGCATGAACAACCCAATCCACGTCACGAGCCGGGCCACGAGATTCGCATTGTGCCGGGGACCTTGCTGCACCGCATCGTCGGGCGCTGCATGATGCACGTGAACTCCGCCCATCACCAGGCCGTCCGCGCCGCCGGCCCGCAGGCGATCGTGAACGCCATGGCACCCGACGGCGTGATCGAGGGCATCGAGGACCCCGGCGCGCGCTTCTGCCTCGGCGTGCAGTGGCACCCGGAATTTCACATCGACACGGCAGACCGTGCGATCTTCGACGCCTTGATCGGAGCCGCCGCATGACCGAAAACACCCCCGAAATCCCCGAAACAGACATCGAAGACACCGAGACCCCCCAACCCGACGCCGCCCCACGCGGCGAGCGCATCGCCAAATGGCTCGCCCGCGCCGGCGTCGCCAGCCGGCGTGACGCCGAAAAACTGCTGGCCGAGGGCAAGGTGCGCCTGAACAACGTCACCATCACCCACCCCGCCACCTTCGTGCAGCCCGAAGACCTGGTGGTCGTCGCCGGCAAGCTGATCGACGCGCCAGACCGCACCCGCCTGTGGCGCTACCACAAGCCCGACGGCTTGGTGACCACCCATCGCGACCCCGAAGGCCGCCCCACCGTCTTCGAAAAACTCCCCACCACCCTGCCCCGCGTGGTCAGCGTGGGTCGGCTCGACCTCAACAGCGAAGGCCTGCTGCTGCTCACCAACGACGGCGCCCTCGCCCGGCAGCTGGAGCTTCCCAGCAACCACTGGATCCGCCGCTACCGCGTCCGCGTCTTCGGCCAGCCGCAGCCAGCCGAACTCGCGGCGCTGTCGAAGGGGCTCACTATCGAAGGCGTCCGCTACCGCGGCATCGAAGCGGCGCTGGACAGCCGCAAGGGCGACAACTCCTGGATCAGCGTCTCCCTCCAGGAGGGCCGCAACCGCGAAATCCGCCGCGTCATGCAGCACATGGGCTTGCAGGTCACGCGCCTCATCCGCGTCGCCTACGGCCCCTTCCAGCTCGGCGTCCTCGAACGCGGCGGCGTTGACGAAGTGTCCCCGAAAGTCCTACGCGAACAGCTCCCCAAGTAGGTCGGCCGCAGTCCGTCATCTCAAAATCGGGCTGCGGGCCACCGCGGGGCATCGGACCGCATCAGGCCAACAACCATTTCCGCACACCAGCGGCATCGCCAAAATGGTCCTGCACCCGCAGCCCCTGGCCGCCCATCGCGCGGGCCACCGCCATGCCGTCCTCGTCCGTCACATCGTCCCCGACGAACACGGGCACGCGCCCGGCGAACGGCGCCCGCAACATCAGCATCTCAACCGCACGACCCTTATGGATGCCCGGCGGCTTGATCTCCCAGGCCATATGCGACGTCATCACCTGATGGTGCGGCCAATCCTGCATCAATTCGGCCAGCTGCGCCCGAAACACCGGGCCAGCTTCTGGCGCCAGTCGAAAATGCAGCACGAACCCACGCGCCTTGCGCTCCAGCAACGCCCCGGGATAGGCCCGCACCCACGACTCCGCCTCCATCAGCCACGCCTCCGGCACAACGGGCACATCCGCCCGCTCCTCCGCCTCCCCAGGCGCATGACGGATCACGCCGCCATGCTCGCCGGCCACCGCGAACGGGATGCCCGGCAACAGCCGATCCACCGTCGCAATCGGCCGACCCGTCACAATCGCCAGCGCATCGCCAAACCGCGCCCGCAGCCGCAAAAGAGAAACAGGCAGATCCGCCGCCACCACCACACTTTCCGGCGTCGGCGCGATATCGATCAACGTGCCATCCAGGTCCAACAGCAGTGCGGTATTGTCCGCAAGCCGGATCACGCCCGACAGGCCACCAGGCGAAGGTCGTATACCGGATGCTCGATCACCGACACACCCGGCGACGACAACAGCATCCACCCATGAAACGCAAATTTCGCATCACGGCTGTCCGTCACATCCAGATACGCTGCCTGGTCCGCCGGCTGGTCCGCCCCCCGCACCACACAACTGCGCACCGTCACCTGCAACGTGCCAAAGGTCAGCGGCCTGCCAACGGCGCCGGATACCGGGGTCAGGCGTGTGGTGATCTTGTCCAGCCCGGTCAGGTCCACGTTGGGCCGCGCCACCCAGGTCTCGGGAAACTGCGCCGGCCCGGACGGCGCCGCTGCCGATGGCGGCACAGCCGTCGTCACCGGAGCCTGGGCAAAAGCTCCCACCGGCGCGAACAGCAGAACCGCCAGAACAACCCGCCTCACAGCTTCAGCGGCGTCTCAAGCGCCCCCACCATCTCAACCAGCATGCGCTTCATGGCATCGGCATCCACGCCCATCAGAACCGCATCCTCGAACGCGTCCTGCATCACCTGGGCCAGCTCGGCCTGGTTGTCCTCCAGCATCTTCAGCTTCTCCCGGCACGAAACCGGCGAACCGTCCGGCTGGGGCCACACCGTCATTTCGGGGCAGCGCCCTCGGCCGGCTTCTGGTTCTCCTTCAACGACTTCGCCACGTTGGCCGACAGATCGCTCACGTTGAAGATGAATTTTCCCAATAATTGCTCCAGGCTTACCGCCGACTGCGTGATCTGCAACCGCCCACCATCAAGCAGTGTCTTGTCGGCACCCCCCGGCACCAGCGACAGCACCTTGCCGCCCAGCAAACCATCCGACGCTATCTCGGCCGAGCTGTCCGCCGGCAGCCTGATACTCGCATCCACCGTGAACGCCACCTGCGCCTGGAACGTCTTCGGATCAATCGAGGTCGAGCTGATCCGCCCCACCTTCACACCCGCCAACCGCACATCCGAGCCAGGCCCAATCCCGTCGATCCGCTCAAAACTTGCGTTCAGCGTGATGCCAGACGACGTCGTGCGCCCGGTATTGGCCACCGCATATCCCAGAAAACCCACCGCCACCGCCAGCACCACCGCACCGGCCAGCAGTTCCGTCATATTGCGTCCAGCCATGCTCAGCTCCCGGGAGTCCAGGCTTCGTAATCGACGCTGGCCGCCACCCGCGCACCGCCGCTGTAGTCGTGGCCCTTGGGGCGATAGCTTGAAGCCGTTCCCGTGGCATTCGCCAGATGCGGCTTCTGCCACGGCCTGCGGCCCGTATCCGGCAGCGGCGCATCGGTCGTGTAATGCAGCCAGCAATGCCATTCCGCCGGAACCGCGGTCGCATCGGCCACCCCGGCATACACCACCCAACGCCGCGTGCGGCCCGTGGCACGCTCCCGCTTCTCGGTGAAATAGCGATTGCCGGCGCTGTCGGTGCCAACAACGCGACCGTGCAGCCAGGTGAAAATCTTTGTGCCGATGTCCATGCGCCAAGATATAGGGCGCCCCGCCCGCCCGGTCCATCGCAACGCGTTGTTTTCCTGCCCCTCCCATTTTACCCACAGGATTTTGTGGTCCAAGCCTGCCACAGCCACTAAATGTGCTTCCCGAGTCCCTGCCGGAGCGATAGGCTCAGGCCATGAAATCGAACCCGGCATCCCACAAGACCTGGCACGGCGTCCGCACTCGCAAGGCGATGGCCACCCCCGACCACGATGCAGCAGAACAAGGCGCCGCCCCCCGCCCCGTCGTGCTGCCGGCTGCCTGGGACAACCGCGCCGCCGAAGCCCTCGCTTCGCTGGCTCCCGGCGAAGGCCCCGTCACCCTGCAAGACGCCGCCGCCGGCTGGATCGCCCCCATCGCACTGCGCGCCCAACGCGCCGGCATCGAGGCAGATCTCGCAGCCGACCTTCACACCCTCCTCCTCACCCGCCGCGGCACCGCCACGGACGCCGTCTGGCGCGGCGGCGGCTTCAAGTCGCCCGGTTTCATCCTCAACCTCCCCGCCTTCCACCACCCCGAGCACGGCTTCGACATCCAAGCCTTCGCCCGCGCCGCCGAAACCGCCGCCACCGCCATGGCCCTGCTCTCCCCCGCATCGGCCACACTCTGCATCGGCATGAGCGACCTCTCAGGCCTCCTCGCAGCCCAGGCGCTCGACTACGACAGCAATGCCGCCCGCAGCACCGCCGCCGCCCTCGCCTTCGTCCTGCGCACCGCCACCGACCGCGCCTCGGCTGGCCTGGCCGCCCGCTTCGGCGCCCTCACCGAGGCCGCGCCCCTCGTCCGCCCCGCCCACGCGCTGGCCGCCAAAATCGAGCAACTCCCAGCCGGCACTCCGCTGCGCCACACCGCCACCACATCCATCGCCGCCCCCTGCCACGCCGAGGCCCTGCTGGGCATCGAAACCGGCGGCATCGCCCCCGCCTTCTCGCCACTTTCTGACTCCGGCACCCTCACCGCCACCGCCCGCGCCACCCTGGCCGCCCGCGGCATAACCGCCGAAGCAGCGCTCGCCGCCACTCTCGCCGGCCGCTCCCCCTTCGGCCAACCCCACGCCGCCGCCCACGCCGCGATGCACGATGCCGTCTCCCCCTACGTCCAAACGATGCCAGCACGCCCGGCCATCACCCAAGCCGCCAGTCCCGCCACCGAAACCCGCCGCCCGCTCCCCGCCCGCCGCGCCGGCTACACCCAAAAGGCCGCCATCGGTGGCCACAAACTCTTCCTCCGCACCGGCGAATACGCCGACGGCGCCTTGGGCGAAATCTTCATCGGCCTGCACAAGGAAGGCCCCGCCTTCCGTGGCCTCATGGACAATTTCGCCATCGCCGTCAGCCTCGGCCTCCAAAACGGCGTCAAGCTCGCAGACTACATCGAGGCCTTCACCTTCACCCGCTTCGGCCCCGCCGGCCTGGTGGAAGGCGACCCCGCCGTCGCCCGCGCCACCTCCCTGCTCGATTACGTTTTTCGAAATCTCGCTGCCAACTACCTGGGCCAACTCAACCTCCCCGAAGCCGAAGACGAAGCCTACGACACCATCGGCAACGGCGCCCAAGACCGCGCCCCCTTGCTCCCGCTCGACCTCCCCCGCACAACCTCCTCCGGGGAAGACGGCCCCCGCATCCGCCGCCGCGGCCTGAAACTCGTCGCAAAATAAGCCAAACATAGGAGCCATCCCATGGGCCGCATCGAAACCCGCCTCGCCGAACTCGGTATCGTCCTCCCCACCCCCACACCCCCCGTCGCCAACTACGTCCCCTACGTCATCACCGGAGACCTCGTGGTTATCTCCGGCCAAATCCCCGTGCGAGACGGCAAAATCGCCTACACCGGCAAACTCGGAGACGTCGTCTCCGTCGAAATCGGCACCCAGGCCGCCCAGCTCTGCTTCATCAACCTGCTCGCCCAGCTCCACGCCGCCTGCAACGGCGACCTCAACCGCGTCCAACAGGTCGTCCGCCTCGGCGGCTTCATCGCCTGCGTCCCCGAATTCACCTCCCACGCTTTGGTCATGAACGGCGCGTCAGACATGTCCGTCGCCGTGTTCCATGAAGCCGGCCGCCACGCCCGCTCCACCATCGGCGTCCCCTCCCTCCCACTCGATGCCGCCGTCGAGGTCGAAGGCATGTTTCGGATTGCCTGAACCGATCGCCTCCCCACATCTTTGCAATGTCAGACACAATCACGCTCACCCTGCACCACGCGATCGCCGACATCGCGCCCAACGACTGGAACGCCTGCGCCGGCGCCGATAACCCCTTCGTCTGCCACGCCTTCCTCAAGGCCGTCGAAGACAGCGGGTCCGCCGGCAAACGCACCGGCTGGCTCCCCCAACACGCCGTCCTGCGCAACAACTCAGGCCAAATCGTCGCTTGCGCGCCCATGTACGCGAAATCCCACAGCTACGGCGAATACGTCTTCGACCACGGCTGGGCCCAGGCCTTCGAGCGCGCCGGCGGCAAATACTACCCCAAACTCCAGGTCGCCTCCCCCTTCAGCCCCGTTCCCGGCCCCCGCCTCCTCACCCGCGAAGGCTCAGGCGTCACCACCCAGGCCATGGCCCACGCCCTCACCCAGGCCTGCCGCGAACTCAAGCTCTCGTCTGTCCACGCCACCTTCTGCACCGAGGAAGAATGGGCCGCGTTGGGCGAGGCCGGCTGGCTTCGCCGCATCGGCCTGCAATTCCACTGGGACAACAAAGGTTTCTCGTCGTTCGACGACTTCCTAGCCCTCATGTCGTCCCGCAAACGAAAATCCATCAAACGCGAACGCCGAGACGCCAACGCCGCCGGCCTCGAATTCATCACGCTCCGAGGCCCCGAAATAACAAAAGCCCACTGGCGCGCCTTCTACCGCTTCTATTCCTCAACGGTGGACCGCAAATGGGGCAGCGCCTACCTCACCGAAGAGTTCTTTCCCCTCCTCGGCCAATACGTCGGCGACCGCGTCGTCCTCATGCTCGCCCTCCAGGCCGGCAAACCCATCGCCGGCGCCCTGAACCTCATGGGCGCCGACACCCTCTACGGCCGAAACTGGGGCTGCGAAGGCGATTTTCCGTTCTTACACTTCGAGCTTTGCTACTACCGAGCCATCGACTTCGCCATCGAACACAACCTGGCCAGAGTAGAAGCCGGAGCCCAAGGCGAACACAAAATCCAACGCGGCTACCTCCCCGCCCCAACCTACTCCGCCCACTGGATCGCCCACGAAGGCCTGAGAAACGCCGTCGGCGAATTCCTAAAAGAAGAACGCCAACACAAAAAAGCAGAAATGGAAGCCCTGGCCGAATACAGCCCCTTCAAATCAGACGGTGAACCGTAGGATGGATGAAACCCATCATTGCAAAAACCAAGCAAGCAAGAAAAGCAGTTCTTTTCTGAAGAAAAGAACCAAAAAACTTCATTCATAAGATAACATTAACAAACCGGAACAATTAAGACGCATCTCTGCCCGGCGCCCAACTACCCCTTGGGAATATGCCCATATCCCTGCCGCCGCGCAGCAACCAAAACCCCCCGCGGCAACGGAATCCGCCCAAAATCCAAAGCCACCCGCTTCTTGCGAACCCGCTTCCCCGAACGAACCGGCGCCTCACCCACCGCCACCACACCAGGCTCAGTGGCCCCCAACAATCCCAACATCACCAACAACGGCCGAACAATCCGCCGCGCCTGCGGCACATCGCGCAACAACGCGACCATCTCAGGCTCCGCCAGCACATAGGACAACTGAGACCCATAAGCCGCCGCCTCATAAGGCATCAGCCGGATCAACCACCCATTCCGCCGCGGCATCCCCGCCCACTCCGAAACCCGACGCGCCCTCACCACACCCACAGGAACAACCGCCCCCCCGTCCGCCCGAGCAACCCGCGTCCATCCCCCCCGATACCGCCCAGACCGCACCCGCTCCGCCAGCGCCAACAACAGGCTCTCCACCCGGCGCGCGCGCCGCCAAACCAGCACAATCATCGCCGCCTGCATCAACCCCCGCCCATGACAAGCCGCCACCGCCCGGCACAACGCCGCAACGACCACCGCAAACCGGCCATCAGCACCAAAAAGGGAGGCAGAAAAATTCATGAACATAACAAGAACACAGAACTTGGCAAATAGCAAGAAAAAGCAAAACGCCGAGCAATTGCCATCTTCATCGCAGAACGCCCTCTACCCCAATCCACTTGTTCCCAAATCAGGAACATGCTAGACGGTGCTCGTGCAGATTGTCAGCAAACAGGTCATCCGCGCCTTCTGGCAAAGCCACCCTCAAGCCGAAACCCCGTTGCGAGAATGGCATGCCACAGTCGCCCGCGTGATCTGGACCGGCCCAGCCGACATCCGGGCGCAGTTTGGATCTGCCGATTTCGTCGCCGACAACCGCGTGATTTTCGATATCGGCGGCAACAAATACCGCCTCGTGGTGCATGTTTCGTATGTCTATCGCAGCGTTCTCGTGAAATTCATCGGAACGCACGCCGCGTATAACAAGATTGACCCGGAGACGGTATGATGGATGTTCGCCCGATTA
>JBBROR010000085.1:0-11158 GCA_038229175.1 Acetobacterales bacterium
ACCTGCACCGCCGACCATCCTCGCGCCTTGCCGGCCTATCTGCGCGCCGGTTTCCGCACTGTCCGCCAGGTCGCCGAGGCCTGGGACATCCCGCTGAGCCTCGGCCTTGAAATGCCCAAACATCTCCGCCGCTGACGTTCGGATCACTCCGTCATCAATCAAGCCTGCGGCGTGTGAATCGCGGGTGATACCGTTGCCACGCGAAGGCCTGGCCGGCAGCGGCACGCGACCGAAGGCGCGTCACGGCAAGCAGGAACCGGCTGCGTGGTGAAACCAGGCTCGTTATCCAACAACCCGGTCCTGGCATTTTCCGCGGCGATGGCGATCGGTGTCGCTTTCGCGCTGTCCCTCATGCCGCTGGACGTTATCAGCGGCCAGGGTGGCCTGTGGCGCGTGATCGGCGGCGACAACGCGCAGTCGCTGTCCATGCACATCGCCCTGCAAACCGATGCCTGGCGCCTTCCACCGCTGTTCGCGGCCAATGTGTTCTGGCCCCACGGCGTGGCTCTCTCCATCGGCGACCTCAACCCTCTGATGTCGCTGATCGCCAAGGCCATCGCCCATGCCACGGGCGTGCCCTGGATCAACCTGATGGGCGCCTGGTATGCCGCCTGCTTTGCCCTGTTGCCGATCGCCTGCGTCTACGCCATCCGCGCGCTCGGCGCCCGATCGCTCATCGCAGCCATCGGCGCGGCCTCCCTTGGCGCACTGACGCCCGCATTGCTGTTCCGCCTGGGCCACATCAATCTGTGCGGCCACTTCGTGATCGTGTTCGCGTTGGGCATCACCGTCCGGCTGCTGGACCGCCCAGGTCGCAGTCTTTGGTGGGCAGCGTTCTGGGTCCTGCTCCTGGGCGTTCTGACGCACCCCTATCTCTACATGCTCAGCGCTGCTTTGCTCTGCGCCCCTGTCGTCGACGACGCATGGCGCACGCGCATCTGGCAAACCAGGCAACTGAACTGGGCCCTGATCGGCCGTATAGCGCTGGTGATCACGGCACCGGTGGCGATCCTGGCCGCCGCATCGGGTGGCCTCGGCGGTGGCGACAAGGGGTTCGGCAAATACTCCATGAACCTGTTGTCGCTGGTCTGGCCGCAGCATTCCGGCCTGTTCGGCGCTGGCCTTGCGGTGCTGGACGCCACGGGCGGGCAATACGAGGGGTTTGCCTATCTCGGCGGCGGCGTTCTGCTGACGACCTTTATCTGGCTCGGCCTGCGCCCCTGGCGTCGCGCGGCCGCCCATCGCGGCCTGCTTGCGGTGCTGGGCCTGCTGTTCCTGCTTGCCCTTGGCAGCCGCATTTTCGCCGGACCCTTCAAAATCCTCGATCTCGGCCTCACGCCTTGGGAGAGTATTTTCGCGGTCTTCAGAACCAACGGCCGCGCCATCTGGCCGGTCGCCTACGCGCTGATGCTGGCCTCGGTGGCTGGCGTGTCCCGGCTCGGCATCCGTCGCGCACTTCCCATCCTTGCCGTGGCGATCGGGCTGCAATGGGTGGATACCGGTCCATTGCGCCGCGAAGCGATGTCTTATTTCGCCGGCCGCTACGAAGGCCCGGCCATTCCAGCCCTGCCACAGGGCAGCACACTGCTCAGCACGGCACCCGCCCCGGGCTGCACCGCCAATGCAGGCGCCATGGCGATCAACGCCCCGCTGTTGCTCGAAGGCGCACGCGCCGGGCTGAAGCTCGGAGACATGGGGCTCGGGCGGCAACCGAAATGGTTCAACTGCGAGAAATTCCTATCCAACGGCTTGGAATCCCCAATGCTCCCAGGCGAGTTGCGCGCCTTCACCGACCCCGCCTTCTGGCCCCTCATTCGCGTCGGCGTCTTCGGACAGGCCCACTGCACGTCCGGCCCCCGGATCGTCTGGTGCGCCTCAGGCACCGCGCCGCCACCCGGCACCGACTTCGTCCAACCCGGGCCAGAAAGCGTGGCCACCCTCTCAGTTGGGCTTGCGCCGACGATCGCCCCCTACCTCGGCTTTGGCTGGAAGGAGGATGAACAATCCGCCACATGGTCAGACGGCCCCCGGATGTCCCTGCGGTTTCGGCCAAGCACCGAGAGTCCTCAAACGCTGCGGCTGACGCTGGATGCAATCGCCTTCAACCAGGGCGGCACGCGTGACCTCACGGTCTCGCTGAACGGCACACCGGTGGTTTCGCAGGATCTTCAAGACGCCTACACCACCGCAATCGACGTTCCCATCGCACCATCATCGCTTGTCCACGGCGTGGCCTGGGTCACGCTGGACGTCAATCGTCCGATCGACCCCGCCCGTCGCAGCCTCAAAATCCCGGTCTCGCGGGCAGCCCTGCGCCTCCGTCAGATCGAACTGATCGTGCCGCCGGTCAAACCATGACCCGCCAACGTTGCATTGCGTCCGTTGCATCTAGATCATGATGCGTTTGGGTTGCTTCACCCAAACGCATGAACATGATCGTTAAAACAACGGCTAGAGGGTCATGATTTTGATTCTACCCAAAATCATCACGCTCTAGTGGTCCAAACCTGACGCTTGCTACCGGAGCGTCAGGGAATTTGGCCCACAAGATCAAAGGCTAGATCATGATGCGTTTGGGTTGCTTCACCCAAGCGCATGAACATGATCGATAAAACAAAGGCGAGAGCGTGATGATTTTGACTCTACTCAAAATCATCACGCTTTAGGCGATCTCCTGCTGCAGCTTCTGCCGCATCGCCGCCTCAAATCCCGCGTAATCCTGGCACTGGAGCGCAAATGCTCCCACGCCGCCGACGACGTCGCGCGTGTAGCTTTCCAGCAGGTCCGGCTCCTCGTGCAGCACGCACAGGCCGTTGATCGTAACGCCCGCATCCACCAGCCGATCGCGCACCGGGCCGGGCTCGATGCCGGCATTGTTGC
The DNA here is from genome assembly GCA_038229175.1 of Acetobacterales bacterium. Lineage (GTDB taxonomy): Bacteria > Pseudomonadota > Alphaproteobacteria > Acetobacterales > Acetobacteraceae > CAIQQQ01. Next base: position 2,881 of record JBBROR010000085.1, read on the forward strand.
GGCCATCCCCCGCAAAATCGATCACCTGCCGTCTTGCCCGCGCCGGCGCCAGGCGCAGCAGGCTCTCGCACACCACCAGCGCCGCACCGATCGCCGTGGTGCCAGCCGGAATCACGCGCGGCACGTCCTGCACCTGCCCTGCGAACGCCTCGAGCTCGGCCGCCGAGCCGATCCGCGTCCATTCCACCAATAGCTCCTGGGCGTCCGGGGCAGACCACAGCAGCAGGCAGCATAGGCTGGCGCCCAACGCTCCTCCGGTGAAGCCCGCCACCACGGCCGGGTCGCGCAACGCCGCAGCGGTTCCGCCTGCAATGAGACCAAAGCTTTCGAACGTCACACTGGCGGAGCCGTCGAACGCCAAAATCAGCGCCAGGTCCACATCACCGGTCATGTCTGCCATGTAGCTGTCCTACACGGTTTGCGGCCCCGCCCGCTATCGGCCTAAACACCCCCCAATCGCTCATCAAAGTGGAGACCCAGATGATGGCGCTCACCCGCGCCGGCCGCCGTGTTGCACTTGCCGCCCCTGCGACCGCCTTGGCGGCAACGCTCATGGCCGGCGGCTGTACGCCCGATTTCTCCCCCAACACCTACAACGCCGCCGCTGTCCAGCAGGCCAACAAGGTCGAGCAGGGCGTGGTCGTGGGCGTGCGCGACGTCGATGTGAAGGTCAGCGGCAACACCGGTGCCGCCGCCGGTGCCGCGGCCGGCGGCATCACCGGCTCGCAACTGCCCGGTGGCGGTGCCACGCAGGCGCTGGGCGCGGTGGGCGGCGGCCTGCTCGGCGGTCTTTTGGGCAGCGGCGTGGAGCGCGCCACCGGCGATACCAAGGCCTATGAATACATCGTCCGCAAGCCGAACAACGAGCTCGTCAGCGTGACCCAGACTGACAAGGTGCCTCTGGCGCTCGGCCAGCGCGTGCTGGTGATCGCAGGCTCGCAGGCGCGGATTGTCCCCGATTACACCACCCAACTGCCCGAACCGCCCAAGCCCGAAGCCCCCAGGGCGACCATTGTGCAGGAAACGCTGCCGCCGAAATCCTCGGTCGAGCCGTCCCTGTCCGAGCCGGCAAAACCTGCAACGCCGTCAGCCCCCGTGGCCAGCCCAAATTCAAATCCGGCTCCGGGCGAAACGCCGCCAACCCCCCTGGCACCACCCGCAGCCGGCAATTTGACGCCGATCATGCCGAATTAACGCCGGACGCACCGTGCGTTTGGCGCAAGCCCGCAACAGCCGCGCGATAGTTGGTTCATGCGAACGCGGATGAAACGGCGAGCCGCATTCGCCAGGAGTGTGTCCGTGCCGAAAGTCGTCTCCGAGCCCGCCGTCGCCCTGCGTCAATGTGTCATTCTGGTGGGGGGCATGGGCACGCGGCTGGGCAGCCTCACGGCGGATACCCCAAAACCGGTGCTGACCGTGGGCGATCGGCCGTTCCTCGCCTGGCTGCTGCGCGAACTGAGCCGCTATGGTTTCGAGGAGGCGGTGCTGCTGTCCGGCTACCTGTCAGACACATTGCGCAACGCGGTGGGCGAGATGGCGGCCCATCTGCCGCGCCCCATGCGCATCGTCCATGCGGTCGAGCCGGTCCGCGCCGGCACCGGCGGCGCCCTGTTCCACGCCCGCCACCTGCTCGATGAGCGGTTCCTGCTCTGCAACGGTGACAGCCTGCTCGACTGCAACCTCGCCCCCCTCATGGCCGCACGCGCCACCGACACCCCAGACGTGATCGGCCGCCTGCTCCTTCGCCACCTGCCAGACACCTCCCGCTACGGCGTCGTCACAACAAAGGGCGAAATTGTCACCGGCTTTCGCGAAATTTCGGAAAACCCAACCACGGCCGGGCCGGGCACGATCAACGGCGGCATCTACATCTTCGACCGCCGTATTCTCGACCATGTCACCGAAGTCTGCTCCCTGGAGCGCGAAATCCTGCCGCGTCTGGCCGCCGACGGGCGGCTTCGGGCACAGACCGGGCAAGGATATTTCATCGATATCGGCATCCCCGCCGACCTGCTGCGCGCCCAGGCCGATCTTCCGCGCCGCCTGCACCGCCCCGCCTTGTTCCTCGATCGCGACGGCGTGATCAATCTGGATCACGGCCATGTCGGCACGCGGGAACGCTTCGAATTCACAGCAACCGCGCGCGAGGCCGTGGCCCTTGCCACCAACGCCGGCTGGCACGTGTTCATCGTCACCAACCAGTCCGGCGTCGCACGGGGCTATTATTCCGAACAGGACGTGGCGGCCCTGCATGCTTGGCTGCAAGGCGAAATGCTGCAGGCCGGTGGCACGATCGATGACATCCGCTACTGTCCGTTCCATCCGCAGGCCGCCATTGCCGAATACGCCGTCGCCAGCGACTGGCGCAAACCGGCGCCCGGCATGTTGCTCGATCTGATCCGTGCCTGGGAGCTGACCCCCGGCACCTGCGTGCTCGTAGGCGACCAGCCGACGGATCTCGCCGCCGCCGCCGCGGCGGGCATGCCCGCGTATCTCTTTCCCGGTGGCGACCTCGCCGCCTTCGTCGCTCCGCTGCTTTCCAGCCCATCGGGATGAACGCGTTTCCGAGTGCCCAAGGCCTGCCGCACTGGGCCGGCTCCCCCGCCCTCGCATGGATCGGCGAGCTTGACCGTGTGGATGCGGATGGCGTCATCGAAGGCTGGTGCTGGTGTCCGGATACGCCGGACGCCCGGGCGACAATCGTCATCAAGCTGGACGGCGTGCCAGTGGATTCGGCACGCTGCGATACCATGCGGCCCGATCTGGCGGCCAATGGAATGGGTGACGGCGCCTACGGCTTCGTGGTGATCCTGCCGGACGACATCGTGTCGGCCGGGCGCGATGGTATAGTAAGCCTGCATGACTGCGACAGGGGCCGGTTGCTCGGCACACCACGGCATCTGCATGGGCGTGCCCAGGATGGCAAGATGCTCCGTCCCGTCCGCGAAGACCGTTCCGCCACCCCATCGGTCATCGAAGGCAATCTCGATGGCGTGTCGGCAGACGGCGTGGTCGGCGGCTGGTGCTGGAACCCATTGCAGCCCGACAGGCGGATCAATGTCACCGTGGCCATCGATGGCCAGGTGGTCGGCACCACACGCGCCGCGAATGTGAGGCCGGATCTGAAGAAGGCTGGCATTGGCGATGGTGCCCATGGATTCACGTTCGTCCTCGGTGCGTCGCTGCTCGAAATCACCGGCCAGATCAGCGTTTCCGTCGCCGATGCCGATACCGGCCAGGCTTTCGGCGTGCCGTGCGTGGCCCGTCTTGGCCAGCTCGCCGCCACGCAGGACCGGCTCGCCGACATCGAACATGCCATTCGCCGGCTCGGGGCCGATTTCGCCGCGTTCACGGCCCAGGAGGCGCTTCGGGAGGAGTGCTCACCCACCGCCGACCTGTTGGCGACATTGGGATCCCTGTTCCAGGACCTGGCACAGGGACGAAAGCGACCTCGCCCAGGTGATGCCTTTCACATGCCACTCTCGTTGACAGGACGCAGCCCGTCCGAGGACGAATTTGCCCTGGCGGTTCCAAGCCATCCAAAGGCCACCGTGATTGTGCCGGTGGGCAACGATATCGCTGAGCTTCGCGCATGCTTGTATCACCTGCATCTGCAAGGCATCGACCGGCAGGCAGGAATTATCCTGTTCGATTCTGGCGCTTCTTCAGATCCTGCGAGCCTTAACGCCACGATCCGCAATCTGCGGGTTGCGGTGGATACGGGAGCCGATCTGCCCAGCTGGATCGCAAGGCTGTCCCAACCGGATGTCCCAATCGTTTTCCTGGCGCCCTTGCTGCGGCCAGACGCTCTCTGGCTAGATCACCTGCTGGCGGCCCATACCGCCAATCCCAACGCCGCCGTGATCGGTGGTCTGGTGGCCGGCCTGCAGGACGGGCTCCTGCGAAGCGCGGGCATCGATGCAGATCAGAACGACATTCCTCTGGAATCCGGCCAACTCGAACGGTCCGACACACAAGCCTATCGCTGTCTCCGCAAGATCGAAGCGGTCAGCGCCCTGGGATTTCTCCTGTCTCCTCATGCCATCGCACGCACCGCGTGCCGTGGCCCCAACGCAGAGGCGCAGGGTCTGGCGGAGGCGGTTTTCGATCTCTGTCTGCAATACCGGCTATCCGGTCTGGACATCCTGGCCCTGCCAGCGGCGGTGGCCCATTGTGCCGACGCAGCCGATGTTGATCCATACACGCCGGATTTCAGCCGGTGTGAAGCCACCCTTCAGGACACATGGCGTACCAGGCCCCGGCTGATCCCTCCAATCGGGCGAATTCTGATCATCGATGACCATTTTCCAACCCGGCTCGTGGAGGCCGATCCCGGTCCAGATATCGTTTTTCTGCTGATGCTTCATGCGGCCGAATATCGTGTGACCGTCGCCGCCACGTCCGGCCCGGTCCCGGAAGGCGATGCCGAATGGCTGGAATCCAACGGTATCGCGGTCTTTCGCCCCCTCGCGGCAGGGTCGATCAGCGCGATGCTTCTGGCCCAGGGCGACCAGTTCGACATGATCGCCTTTACGGCGCGCCAGCCGCCGGCCGTGCTGATCGAGCGAGCCCGCCTGCTGGCGCCGCACGCGCTGCTTATCCAGACCTGTCCTCCGCCCGCCGTGATGCCGCGGTGTCGCAGCGAAATCTCCGTTGATGCCCCATTCTGGCTCTGCCACGATCGCGCCTTTCGCGAAAATGGCATTACGCCGCCCTGTTGAGGCTTCCGACGACGGTGCACGCGCGGCAGGTATTGCAGGCAATCGGATCAATCAGTCCGCTTCAGCCATCACCAGCCACAGATCGGTATCACCGGGCCGCTCGCCCGCACGCGTCAACATGGCGTGCACCTGGCCGCGATGATGGGTCTGATGATTGAACAGATGCACCACAAGCGCAGCCCGGTCGGCGGTCATCATCATGTTGGCGGCGCCGCTGAACCATGTCAGTGGCGCCGCGAGCGCCTGATCGTCCAGACGATCCGCCCAGGCCGCCAACCGCACATCGGCCTGGTGCCGACCTATCGTTAGGGTCTCGAAAGACTCCACGTCATCGCCGCTGTCCGCCAGGTTCGCACGGGGCCTGTCCCACCCGTCGAGGCGGGACATCCACATCTCATCCGCCCAGAGAAGATGGCACAGCGTGGCATGGATCGACCGCCAGAACGCCCCCTGGTCGCACCGCCGCACGGCGTCATCCAATCGCGCGGCGCTGGCATAGATCCGCGCGTTCATCCGCCGATTGTAGACCGCCATCATCGCCGCATAGGAAGGTCTGATCATGCACCCGCTTCCCCTGAAAACACGCCTGCCCACAGCAGTTCGGCCGCATGCAGCACCGTGTCCCGCTGCACAAGATGCGCCTGGCGGAACGCATCCCCCTCAATCGTCTCGTCGGGATATTCGGTGATCAGCGTGAACGGCACCGGGGAGCGCGTGTCCTCAGCCACCCGGCATTGTATGTCGTGCAGCATCAGCCCATCCGTGGCGGCCAGATGCGCATGGCGAAGGGCCAGCTGGGCCCGATTCATTGCCACAAGTTCCGTATTTGCCGAAAGCCGCTCGGTCAACGCGTCGAGGAACCGCATCGCCTCCGCCTGGCAGCCGGGGTGATGTCGCATGATCAGGAAAAACCCGCATGGCAAGGTCCAGCCGGCAAAGCCGCTCGGCACATATCCGGATAGCGGGCGCGTCCATTCCTGGGCGGGATAGCCGTGCAGGCTGATATGCAAAACGGCGCGGGTCCGTGCGATCGCCTCCCGCCGCGCATCGGCCTCGTAATACGGGGGCGCCGCGCGCGCGCCCAGGTCGTCGCCGAACGCGGTATAGCGCGCGGCGTGATGCATGTGCCGCGGATGCGTGGCACAGAGCCGGCGGTGCAACGCGTAGCCGTCGGGATTTTCCGTAGCCACAAGCGCCAATTCCGCACCCGCGCGCGCCAGCAGCAACGGCGCCGCCCGCAACAGCCCCACCACGCCAGACGTCTCGTTGGCATGCTGGCCCGCCGTCACCACCAGTCCTGGCAAGGCGCCTGGCCGGTAAAGCCCGTCCACTGATCGACCTTGCACCGATTGCGCGGCGAACCGATCCCCTGGCAGCGCCAGCAGGATTCGTGCGATCTGGCCCGCATCCAGGGCGCGCACGGCGGCGTCCACCGGCTCATCCCCCAGCGCCACCGGCTCGGGCAGCCCCGATATCAGCCGCACCCGCACCCGCGTGGCACCGGTGGTATGCGAGATTTCCGGCACGATCTGGCCGGGCTGCAACGTGCGGTCGCCCGGCGGCAGGCCGGCGATCACCTGAAACCACTCGATCAGGCTGAAATACAGGTCCTCGTGCAGCGCCTCCTGGGTGTCCATGCATTCATGCCCCAGATCCAACCTGCGGCCGATGCCACCGGTCTGCACATCGACATGCAATGTTTTGAAGAATGGCATCGACTCTGGCCAGCGATGCGCCGCCACCGCTGCCATCACGGCGTCAAAAGCCTGCTCGAACTCGGTCGGCACGGCTTCGTCGATCAGCAGCGCCCGGTCGTGCCACACCCGCAGCCACCCACAGCACGACAACGCCACAGCGCCATGGCTGTCGTGGCGAACGCGATTGGGCGCAAACACCGTCGTCCCATCCGACAGACCATAATCGAGCGGGCTGCTGCCGGGCACCAGCGTCCAGGTGCCCAGGGATAGCCCCAGCAACGGATAAGCCTCCAGCGCAAACCGACCCGGTGCCGCATCCGGATGGGTGGGCAAGGCGATCGGCCCAGCCGGGAGGCCATCGTCGAGATACGCATGCAGCAACGGCTTGTAGGCGCTGCGGAAAACCGCCTCCACGCCGCTGTCGGCCAACGTCGCCCCAGCCTGCCGCCGCGCCGCAAGATCTTCGAACACCCACGCCTCGATGCGGCATCCCAGCCATTCCGGCGCGGAGAAACGCGCCACCAGTTCATCCAGGGTCCGCGGAAAAATCGCCTCCAGAAGCGTGACGTCGCTCATGCGCAGCCGGGAGGCCGTGCGCCGGCCACGCCGAACGCCTGTTCCAGCGCCTGGCCCAGACGCAGGATCGGCGCCTCGTCGAACAGCCGCCCCCACAGCCACACCGCGTGCGGAACCCGGTGCAATGGCCCGTCATCGGTCGCCACCGGCATGCCCAGCCCCCGCATTGTCCGCGTCGGCATCTCCCGGAACCCGCTGGGCAGTGCCAGGCACGGATGCCCGGTGAAATTGGTGATCAGCCCCATCGGCCCCACATTCGGCCCACCCAAAATCACGTCCACCGTCTCGAACCAGCGATCCGCCTCGCGCATCACCAGCCGGCGCAACCGGTCAAGCTGCACGAGATCCACGGCCGAGATGAACCGCGCCCTGCGAAATGCCGACGGCCACGCCTGTGGCTCCTGCCATGTCAGCAGATCGTCCCGGCCGGACAAGGTCAGTTCCTCGAACGCCGCCGCTGCTTCGGCATAAAGAATGTCGATCAGCGTCTCATACGGAAGATCCGCCCGCTGCAACGGCACCAGCGTCACCCCCAGCGCGTGCGCGGCGTCCAGGCTCGATCGGTCCAGCGCGTCGCCCATGTCGGCCTCGAAATACCCCACCCGCAGCCCATCGAGCGTTCGCGCGCCGTCATAGGAGAACCCGGCCGCGATGTTGCCAGGATCGCGCGCATCCGGCCCATTGATCGCCTCCAGCACCAAGGCGGTATCGCCCACAAAGCGTGTCATCGGCCCGATCTTGTCGAGCGACCAGCACAACGCCATCGCCCCCGCCCGGCTTACCCGGCCGAAGGTTGGCCGCAACCCCGCGGTGCCACACCGCGCCGCCGGCGACATGATGGAGCCCAAGGTCTCGGTCCCGATGGCGAAACCGAACAGCCCCGCCGCCACCCCCGAGCCCGATCCGGCCGACGAGCCGGACGAGCCTTCCTCAAGATTCCAAGGATTGCGCGTCCGCCCGCCATGCCAGATATCGCCATAGGCCAGCGCACCCAGGCTGGTTTTGGCCACCAGCACCGCGCCCGCTTCGGCGAGCCTGCGCACCACCGCGCTGTCGGAGGCCGGCACCCGATCAAGATACGGCTCCGCCCCCCACCGCGTTGGCAGATCCGCCGTATCGAGCAGATCCTTGCAGCCATAGGGAATGCCGTGCAGCGGGCCGAGCCACTCGCCGGCCGCCAGCTTCGTGTCGGCCGCGCGGGCCTGCGCCAGCGCCAATTCCGGTGTGGCCAGTGCAATGCATTCCAGCATCGGCCCCAGCCGCGCGATCCGCTCGAGGTAGATC
>JBBROR010000086.1:0-11154 GCA_038229175.1 Acetobacterales bacterium
CTGTCTGACCTTCCAGCCATCCGCACCAAGCGCGGCGCCGTTGGCCCCCGCTCGCCCGGCCAGGCCACCTATATCGAGATGCTTGGCAAGCAGGAGATGGTGTTCGCCATCGGCCCCGCGGGCACCGGCAAAACCTACCTCGCCGTGGCCCAGGCCGTGGCCATGCTCACCGCCGGTCGCGTCGACCGCATCATCCTGTCCCGCCCGGCCGTCGAAGCCGGCGAACGCCTGGGCTTCCTGCCCGGCGACCTCAAGGAAAAGGTCGATCCATATTTGCGCCCGCTTTACGACGCTTTGGGCGACATGATGCCGCAGGATATGCTAAAGAAACGCATGGAAACCGGCGAAATCGAGGTTGCCCCGCTCGCCTTCATGCGCGGCCGCACCCTGGCGCACGCATTCGTCATCCTGGACGAAGCGCAGAACACCACCCCCGTGCAGATGAAGATGTTCCTCACCCGCATGGGCGACAGCACCCACATGGTCATCGCCGGCGACCTCACCCAGATCGACCTTCCCGTGGGCGCGCGCTCCGGCCTGAAGGACGCGCTGGACACGCTGGAAGGCCTGCCCGGCATCGGCGTCTGCCGGTTCGACAAGCGCGACGTTGTGCGCCACCCCCTGGTGGCCCGCATCGTCGATGCCTACGACCAGCGCGCCGCCGCGGAGAAAGACACGCGTCGTGAGGCAAGGCGCCACGAAGGTGCCCCAAGATAATGGGCGACCGACCTAGTAGTAGGACCCCCGCTCCGGCGGGGGTCCAGATCCTGACGGATGACGCGGCCTGGAGACGGGCCCTGTCCAACCCCGAGACGGTGGTCCGCCGCGCCGCAAACGCCGCCGGCGCCTTTGCCACCATCGTCCTGACATCGGACCGCGTCGTGCGGGACCTGAACGCGCGCCATCGCGGCATCGAGAAACCCACCAACGTGCTGACCTTCGAGCCGCTCGCCCCCGGCCAGCCTGGCGAAATCATCTTAGCACTGGGCACCATCAGGCGTGAGGCGCTGGCCGCGAAAAAGCGGCTATCGGATCACCTCGCCCACCTCGTCATCCATGGCAGCCTGCACCTGCAGGGCCACGACCACCATTCCGCCGGCGACGCGAGCCGCATGGAACAGACCGAGGCGCGCCTGATGGGCCGCCTCAAACGCCCCAACCCCTGGAAACCCACATGAACGCCCCCACTCGGGACGCCCCCACAAGGGACAGCCGCACCCGCGTCGCCCGCGCCGGCCTGCTCGACAGGCTGCGCGGCAAGATCCTCAAGCGCCACCACGAGCCCAGCGTTCGCGAAAGCATCGCCGAACTGGTCCAGGAAGCCGAAGACCAGGTCCACCAACCCGGCCATCTCCCGGAACTTGACCGCCAGGAGCGCGTGCTGATCGCCAACGTGCTGCGCTTGCGCGGCACCACCGCCGATGACGTGATGATCCCGCGCGCCGACATTATCGCCATGCGCATGGATGTCTCGCTGGACGACGCGCTGACCCAGATCCGTCGCGAAGGCCATTCCCGCCTGCCGGTGTTCAAGGACCAGCTCGACGACATCGCCGGCATGATCCACATCAAGGACGTTTTCTCCTACGTTGGCCGCCCCGAGGCCTTCCAGCTCGAAGCCATCCTGCGCCGGCCGCTGCTCGTGGCCCCTCAGATCCCGGTGCTCGACCTGCTGCTCCAGATGCGCCAGGCCCGCATGCACCTCGCCCTCGTGGTGGACGAATACGGCGGCATCGACGGCCTCGTCACCATCGAGGACCTCGTCGAGACCATCGTGGGCGACATTTCGGACGAACACGACGAAATCACCGGCCCCATGGTCACCGAACGCGGCGACGGCAGCCTGGACATGGACGCCCGCCTTCCTGTGGAGGATTTCGAGCAGCGCATGGGCCAGGTGCTCACCGAAGACGAACGCGAGGCGGACATCGACACCATCGGCGGCCTCGTCTTCACCCTCGCCGGCCGCGTGCCCACAAAAGGCGAAGTGATCGGCCACCCCAGCGGCTTCGAATTCCGCGTGCTCGATTCGGACGCCAGGCGCATCCGCCGCCTCCGCGTCCGGCGCACGCCCACCCCCGAAGCCGCCTAGTCTTAACCTACTTCAACTGATCGGCCACCTTGTCCAACCCGGCCTGCACGCAGCCTTCATCCACGCCCGGCGACCCCGAGGCCCCCACCCCGCCTATCACCTCGTCGCCGAATTTGATCGGCAGCCCACCGCCAATGGCAATCACGTTCGGCAACGTCACCTGCTGGCGCACCGTCGCGTCGTTGTCTGCGAACCGCTTGGCATAGGCAGTGGTGGGCGTGCGAAAGCTCATCGCCGTGTAGGCCTTGCGCCGCGCGTTCTCCACCGTGTGCGGCCCCACGTCGTCGCCGCGGATCGACACGATCGTCTCCCCATCCCGATCCACCACCACAGCCGACACCGCATAGGTCTTGGACGCACAGTTCTCGATCGTCGTGCGCGCAATCTCGATCGCCACCGCATAGGGCAGCGCGTGATACACCGGCAGCTCCGCACGGGCGGGCACGGCGGTGAGCAGAATCCCGGCGAGCAGCAGACCTGGGCGCATTGTGCCTCTCCATTCTAGATTGATCCGATAACGCGCCCATCCGGGTCACTCAACGGACCCCACACCGGCTTGCGATCCTTGTCCACCACCATCGCGCGCACGCCTTCGGCAAAATCCGGGTGCAAGGTCACACGCCGCACCATGTCGAACTCGGCGTCAAGACATTGCCTGAGCGTCCGCCCGGCACCCGCCCGAATGATATCAAAGCTCCAGCGCATCGACGACGGCGACATCCGGGCCAGAATGGCCAGCGTCTCCCGCGTGAAGGTGCTGTCCTCGGTCGCCAGCGCCGCAATCACGCCGTCCATGCTGCCGGCGCCGAAGCAGCGGTCGATGATTTCCCGGTGCGCCGCCAGCCCAAACGCGGGCAACGCGATCGCATGCGTGGCAAGGGCGGCCGCCCCGTCCTCGGCCAGCTTCATCACCAGATCCGGAAAGGCCGTCCTTGGCACCAGATGCGTCGCAATCCCCGCATGCACCGCATCGGCCCCCACCAGGCGCACGCCGGTCAGGCCCAGATACATGCCGATATGGCCGGGCAGACGCGGCAGGGAGAATGTCGCGCCAACATCCGGGAACAACCCGATCGCCGTCTCCGGCATCGCGAACTGCGCTGCCTCGCTGGCAACCCGTATCTGGCCGTGAATCGAAAGCCCGATGCCACCGCCCATGCAAAACCCGTCGATCAACGCCACATACGGCTTCGGATACGCCGCAATGGCCGCATTCAGCGCGTATTCCTCTCGGAAGAACGCATCGATCGTGGCACGGTCGCGCGCCAGCGCCGCATCGCGCACGGCCCGAATATCACCACCAGCACAGAACGCGCGATCCCCGGCGCCGGTGATCGTCACCAGATGCACCGACGGATCGTCCCGCCAATCGTCCAAGGCCCGCCCAATCGCACGGATCATCTCTAAGTCAAGTGCGTTGAGCGTGCGGGGGCGGTTCAGCACAATCTGGCCCATCCGCCCCATTCTGCGGGCGAGCACGGAAGCCTCGGTGGCAGCGTCGGTCATCGGCGGTGGGGTCTCCATCGTTTCACGCAGACTAGATCATGATGCGTTTGGGTTGCTTCACCCAAGCGCATGAACATGATCGGTAAAACAAAAGTTAGAGCGTCATGATTTTGATTCTACCCAGAATCATCACGCTCTAGTGGTCCAAACCTGACGCTTGCTACCGGAGCGTCAGGGAATTTGGCCCACAAGATCAACGGCTAGTGGTTAAGATCTGAGGACTCTTCCCTCAGATCTTAACCACGAGAGCACGTTCCGACCCCAGATTGCCCCCCGACTTGTTGCCCAACACCGAAGCGCAGAGGATAAGAGGCAATGCCCCAGGCCCACCCGATGACGATGGCCCAAGACCTGCGCCCGCCGGGCGCTGCGCTGCTTCACGTCAGCACCCAGGCGCGGCCAGGTGAACCGGCGGTATCGGACGTGTCGCTGGCGCTGGCACGCGGCGAGATTCTGGCCCTGCTGGGCGTGGGCTCCGCCTCGCTCAGCGGCATCGGCACCGTGCTGCAACTGTTCGCGGGGTTCGCTCGCCCCATCGCGGGCCAACTCGCCTTGGGCGGCCGCATGATGGACGCCACGCCGCCGCATCGGCGCGGCCTGGGCGTGGTGCTGCGCCGCCTGGCCCTGTTCCCGCATCTGGACGTGGCCGGCCACGCCAGATTTGCCCCCGGTGTCTCAGCCGCCCAGGCCGACAGCATCCTGCAGCTTCTCGATCTGCAGGTGTTTCGCCGCCGGCGCTGGCAGGACCTGTCCGCAGAACAGCAGCTTCGCGTCGCCCTCGCCCGCGCTTTGGCGCCCGCACCCCGGCTGCTTCTGCTGGAAGAGCCGTTCGCCGCCCTGCCAACGGCCTCCACCATCGCGCTGAAGACCATGTTGCGCGGCATCGTTGCCGAAACCGGATTATCGGTCCTGATCGCCTCCGACGAGATCGCAAGCTGCCACGGCTTCACCGACCGGATCGGCGTGATGCAGTCCGGCCAGCTGCGCCAGACCGGCACATTGCAGGAGCTCTACGAGAATCCCTGCTCCCTGGCGGTGGCCCAGGCCTTGGGCCCCATCAATCGCATCCCCGGCGCGGTGGTGGACATCGACGACGACATCGCCGCCGTAAGGCTTACCGGCGGCGCGTTGGTGGAGGCCCGCTTCACCGGCGAGATGCGGCCGGGCGAGGCCTGCGTGATCGCCCTTCGGCCAGAACGAATAGCGGTGGCGGCGGTGAATTTCACCGAAATGGGGGAAGGCGCGGTACCGGCACATCTGATCGAAACGGTGTTCGAAGGCGGCGTCCAACGCATGCGTTTCAGCCTGGACAACCGGCGTGGCCTGCCACACGAAGTGGTGGTGACCCGCCCGTCCGGCGCCCCCATGCCGCGCAACAAGGACATGTGCCTGGCCTGGCAACCGCACCACGCCCGCGCGTTTCGAACAGAGGCCGCATGAGTTTTCGCGCGATCCTGGCGAGGCTGGTCCTGGTCGTTCTGTGCCTTCTCCAATGGGCGGCGCTGGTGGGCTTCTTCACCCTGCTGCTCACCCAACCCGGCGCCCCCAAGCTGCCAGACCTCATCGATGCCCTCAGCGCGGGCAGGCTGCCGGTGGCGGTCGTGGCGGCTGTGGCAACCGCGGTGCTGGCCGGGCCGATCGCTGCCATGGCGCTGTGGCGATTGCGGCTTGCGGGCCTTGCCACCGGCCTGTTGCTGGCGCCGCTGCTGCTGCCGCTGGCCTTGCCGTCGTTCGGCGACGGCCGCATCGGCATGGCGGTGGTTTTGCTCAGCCATGCCAGCCTCGGCCTGGCGTTGGGAACATTGTGCGGCATGGCCAGCCTGTTCTGGCTCGATCCTGGCGTTCTCCGCGCCGCCGCCCATAGCGGCGTGTCTCCCTGGGGCGCGCTTGTTCGCGTGGTGCTGCCGGTGATGGCGCCGGGCATTCTCGCGTCCATCCTGCTTTCAGCAATCGTGCCGCTGCTGCTGGCGATGGCCCGCCTGTCGTTTGGCCTGGGGGACATGGCATTGAGTGTGCCGCCGCAGATAAGGCTCACTTTGCTGGCCGCATCCGGCATGGCATTACTTCTTGCCGCCGTGGCGTCCGCGTCGGTCGTGCTGCTCCGCCGGCCATGAGCGGGCCGATCCTCTATGTTGACGGCGACGCCTGCCCGGTGCGCGAGGAGGTTTTTCGGGTTGCCACCCGCCTGCGCCTTGCGGTGTTCGTGGTGTCCAACGGCTCCCGCCCCATCCGCCCACCGGACAACCCTCTGGTGACAATGATCACGGTGTCGGAAGGGGCCGATATCGCCGATGACTGGATCGCCGAGCGCATTGCTCCAGGCGACGTGTGCGTGACGTCAGATATTCCGCTCGCTGGCCGCTGCCTCGCCGCCGGCGGCCGCGCCCTGTCGCCGAAAGGCCACATGTGGACAGCTGACAATATCGGCCAGGCGCTCGCCGGCCGCGCCATCGGCCAGCATTTGCGCGAAATCGGAGTCAACACCGGTGGCCCGTCGCCGCTGACGAAGGCGGACCGCTCCAACTTTTTGGCTGCACTCGACGCTGCCATTCACCAGAAGATCAAAAAGCCCATCGTGGCGGCGTGGCCAGAGTGACGCGCTACCCCCGGATCGCTGTCCGCAACACCCATGCCACCACGGCCACAACCGCGAACGACGCCAGGTAAAGGCCAACGAACCAGCCCAGTCGCCGCAGCAGCCGGGGCTTCTCAGTGGTAATGCGCACCGACCTGCACCTTTCCGCGAAACACCCAATACGCATAGACATTATAAGCCAGAATCAATGGGATCAGCACCGCTGCGCCCACGAGAAGAAAAGCCTGGCTCTCCGGTGGCGCCGCCGCATCCCAGATCGTGATCGAAGGCGGCACCATCGCCGGGTAGATGCTGACGCCAAGCCCCACGAAGCATAGCAGGAACCAGCCCAACGAACACAGAAGCGGCGTTATGTCATGCTTCAGCGAGATGCCGCGCCAGAACCCCCATGCCAGCAATACCATCAGCGCCGGCACCGGGCTGGTCAGCAGGATGCCCGGCCAGCCAAACCAGCGCTGTGCAAACAGCGGGTTCAACATCGGCGACCACAGGCTGACAACGCCGATCAGCCCCAGCGTGGCCGCGCCAAGCACCTTGGCATGCCGGCGCACCCGGCCCTGGAATTCGCCCTCCGTCCGCCAGATCAACCAGCCTGCGCCAAGTAGCGCATAGCCCACCACCACGGCGATGCCGCACAGCACGGTGAACGGCGTCAGCCAATCGAACCAGCCGCCGGAATACGCCCGCCCCGTCACCTTGATGCCCTGCAACAGCCCGCCCAAGGTCAGCCCCTGGAACAACGCTGCCCCTGTGGAGCCTGCGAAGAAGGCGAAATCCCATAATTTCCGGCCCCGGATCGTCTCGGCGCGGAATCGGAACTCGAACGCCACGCCGCGGAACACCAGCGCCAGCAACATGCCGATGATGGTGGGGTAAAGAGCCGACATGATCACTGCGTAGGCCAGCGGGAACACCGCGAACAATCCACCGCCACCCAGGATCAGCCAGGTTTCGTTGCCGTCCCATACCGGGGCTATGGAGTTCACCATCACGTCGCGGTCGTCCTCGCCGTCTTCCACGGCGAACAGGATTCCCACGCCGAGATCGAAGCCATCCAGCATCACATAGGCCACCACCGCCACGGCGATGAGGCCAGCCCAGACCAGCGGCAGGTCGATCCCGGGAAAGGTGAGCATCGTCCGTTACTCCGCTGGCAGCATGGAGGGGCCACCGGCCAGCGACGCAGGGCCCGGCGTGATGCCGGCGCTGCGCATCGGCTGGTCACTCTGCGGCCCAGGCTCGCCGGCAACCGGAGGGCGGGACACCATCCTGATGAGGAACGCCATCCCGGCGCCGAACACCAGGAGATACACCACGGCAAAGGCAGCCAACGACGTGGCCACGCCGGGCAGCCCGATCGGAGACACCGAATCAACCGTGCGCAGCAAGCCATACACGGTGAATGGCTGGCGCCCCACCTCCGTCACTGTCCAGCCCGCGAGAATGGCCAGGAACCCAGCCGGCGCCATTGCCACCGACGCGCGCTGCAGCCAGCGATTGGTGTAGATCCGCTGCCCCCGCCGCAGCCACAGCGACGCGGCACCCAGCAGGAACATCAGGATGCCAAGGCCCACCATCACGCGGAATGACCAGAATACCACCGCCACCGGTGGGCGGTCTGCGCGCGGAACATCCTTCAGGCCCTTGATCTGGCCATCCAGGCTGTGCGTCAGGATCAGGCTGCCGAGCTTCGGTATGGCAACTTCATAGTCGTTGCGCTCGGTTTCAGCATTCGGGATGCCGAACAGCACCAGCGGCTGGCCGGCGCGGGTCTCCCAGTCGCCCTCCATCGCGGCGAGCTTTACCGGCTGATGCTCCAACGTGTTGATACCGTGCAGGTCCCCCATCACAATCTGCAGCGGCGCGATGATCGTGGCCATCCACAGCGCCATCGAGAACATTGTGCGTGCGGCCACGTTGCCTTGCTGGCGAAGCAGGTGGTAGGCGCCCACCGCGCCCACGAAGAACGCCACCGCCAGGAAGCACGCCATCATCATGTGCGGAAAACGGTAGAAGAAGCTGGGATTGAAGATGATCGCAGCCCAGTCGGTTGGCATGAAACGGCCATCGGCGGTCATCGCGTATCCGCGCGGCGTCTGCATCCACGAGTTCACCGCCAGGATCCAGAACCCGCTGATAAGCGTGCCGAGCGCCACGATGCACGTGGCCAAGAAATGCAGCGTCTCTCCAACCTTTTTCATGCCGAACAGCATGATCCCCAGAAACCCAGCCTCCAGGAAGAACGCGGTCAACACCTCGTAGCCCATCAGCGGCCCTACCACAGGGCCGGCCTTGTCGGCGAAGCTGCCCCAGTTGGTGCCGAACTGGTAGGACATCACCAGGCCCGACACCACACCCATGCCGAACACCAGCGCGAAGACCTTCACCCAATACTGGAACAGGTCGATATACACGCGTTGCCTGGTTCGCAGCCACATGCCTTCCAGCACCATGAGATACGATGCCAACCCAATTGAAAACGCCGGGAAGATGATGTGAAAGCCGATTGTGAACGCGAACTGGATTCGCGCCAGAAACACCGCGTCGATGCCGTCCATGGATGAAGATGCCCCGAATGCAGCCGCCGATGAACCCACGTTATTCTAGAGCGTGATGATTTTGGGTAGAATCAAAATCATCACGCTCTAGCCGTTGTTTTACCGATCATGTTAATGCGTTTGGCTGAAGCAACCCAAACGCATCATGATCTAACGCGCATACGGGGTTATAGGTCCTCAGGCAGTTGCGCCTCAGGCAAAGCTTTTGCAATAAGCCTGAGAGGCATCTCAGGCAGCGCGCCGGCGCACGCTTCCTGTTATCTCCCGACGGCACGAAACGCTTGTAACGCCAACGGTTTGCCGCAGATTGCCTTCAACCAGATGCACCATCTCGGCCGGCATCGCCAGCATTCCGATTTCCACCCGCAACGACAGCCCGCTGCGGCTGCTCTCGAAGCTGTCAGGCGTCAGGTTGCGCTTGGCGAACGGCATCAAAAGCCGCGGCAGCAGGCCTGGATCGACATCGGCAGCCAGGGTGAAGCGAACAGCGGCATACTGGCCCACGAGGGCCCAGGGTGTGGTCGGCGATGACATGGGAAACGCACTCCGAAACGAACAACGACACGCACGATAAAGCCCGGCTGCTCAGGCAACCGGGATCGTAATTCGTGCGATGATGTGTCCGAAATGCATAGAGAAGTGTTACTCCCGTGCGCCTGCATCGTCCATAACGTAATTTACCAGATCAATTCCGGTATCTTCACCAATGGGATAAGCCCCAACTGAAGCGTGCGGTCCTGCAGCGTGAGCGGCAGTTGTACCATGGGTGGCGCATCTGGCTGCGGCCGTTGCAGCAATTGCAGCACCGCCTTCGCCGCCATCGCCGCCCGTGGCGCAATCAACCTTGCCGAAGCCAATGCGTCGAGCGTTTCCTGGGTTCCGGCCAGCCTTGCATCGGCCGTTCCTTCCGGCTGCAACGCCTTATCCAGTCGAAAATTGGCGTTGCCAGACGCAACAAGGCTGCCCCAGGTGAGGTCGAACTGCCGCACGGCGAGATTGCCGCCGGCATCGCGCCATGCGGCTGGCGTGACCTGCAAGCCCCCCACCACCGCAAGGTCGAGTGCGATCCGCTGGATCCGTTGCCCCAGACCGGTGGCCAAGGGGGACGGCGGCAGATCGATGGTCTCGGAATCCACCGTGGCCCGCAGGGTGTCAGGGGCCGAAACCACGTGCACGGTGCCCCGGTCAACCAGCAACCGGGCGCCGTCCGGCCCCATGATCGCATCAAGGCCATCGATGCGAATATCAGCGATCGACGGCAAGCCCGTCTCAGGCAGGTCCATCGCAATGGCATGCCGCCGCGTCGTGAACGCAATTTCCGGTGCCGTGCCGAGCCGAACCCGCTGCGCGTGGTCCAAAAAGATCTCCAGACGGCGCCACGCCAGCAGATTGACACCGATGGACGCATCGTCGGCAGCCAGCGAAGCGCCTCCCGGAAGGCCAGCAAACGGCGCGACGATCTTCAGATCGCGCACGTGGATGCGCGCAGCCAGCGGCCAGCCTTCCCGTTCGGGTGCGTCCATGCTCACAGTCCAGCCCTCGGCCCGGCGCGCCTCGGCCCACAGTTCGGTGTCCAGCGCCACTTGGCCGGTGGCCCAGTGCCAGACCAAAATGTCCGCCAGCAGAACCACGGCAACCAGGGCCGCTCCTATGATCGACAGACGCCGCATGGCCACGTTTCCTGCTGGTGGGACAACTCTGAAAGAGTCCGCAATAACATATGATTACCGACCGGCGTTTCCCACGGCACCCAAACTATCCCCAAGCCGGATTTTTAGGGCTCATATTCGCATCAGACGCTAAATTCATCAATGTAAACATCACTCTGCAGGAAGACGCTGCGATATGTGTGCAAGTATTTCTCCGCTCAATGCACAGAGTTATCCACACCCCTGCGGGATAATTCGAACGACGCCCGACCGGTATCGAAGGCTGCCTGCAGGCGGCGCATCAGCTCATCACGCGGCAGACCCGCCTCGATCGGCGGAAGGATCGCGGTGTGGATCGTGCCGGGGCGTTTGCTCCAAAGGCCGCGGCGCCAGCACCAGCCGGAATCGGTGGCAACGGGGATCACCGGCAGCTGGCTCACCTTGGCGAGTGCGGCAATCCCCGGCTGCAACGGCACGCGTTGGCCGTCGGCCACCCTGGTGCCTTCTGGGAAGATAATCACCTGGTCGCCGTCGCTCAGGGCGGCGCTGCCCTTGCGCAGCAGCATCCGCATCGTCGTGGCACCGCCGCTGCGATCCACCCCGATCTGGCCAGACAATTTGGCCAGCCGGCCGAAAAGCGGGATCTGCGTCAACTCAATCTTCACCACATAGCGGGCATAAGGAACCATGCTGAACCACAAAAGCGTGTCGAACGCCGATTGGTGCATCGATGCAATCAGCATCGGCCCATCC
>JBBROR010000087.1:0-11102 GCA_038229175.1 Acetobacterales bacterium
ACGATGGCGGTGCCGGTGTCCTGGCACATCGGCAGCACGCCACCGGCCGAGATATTTGCGTTCTTCAGCAGGTCGGTGGCCACGAACCGATCGTTCGACGATGCTTCGGGGTCATCGAGAATGGCGGCCAGGCTTGCCAGATGCGCCGGGCGCAGCAGGTGCGAGACGTCGTGAAACGCCTGGAACGCCAGTTCGCTCAGTGCCTCGGGCGCCACCTTCAGCACATTGTGGCCATCGACCACGATATTGCTGATGCCCTTGATGTCCAGTTTCCGATACGGCGTCTGGTCCGGCCCCAGTGGGAACAACGGCGAATACAGGAAATTATCCGGGCGAGACATGTCGTTCATGACGATCTCCCTGCTGGCTCAGGCGTCTTTGGCAGGCGTGCGGCGGCGGAACGCATCCAGGCTCACCACCTGCGGCGTGTTGTCCGGTGCTGGCTCCGGCTCGGGTTCGGGTGCCACCGAGGGTTCGGGCGTGACAGGATGATGCTCGGCGCGGAAGGCCAGGCCGTATTTCACATGGGGGTCGGCAAACTGCGTCACCGCGGCAAGCGGAATCTGCAAGATAGATCCCGCGCCGTTGAACGACAGCCCCACCGTGAACAGGCCGGCCTGCTCGTCCACTGTCAGATCCCAGAACTGGTGCTGCAGGATGATGGTCATTTCCTCCCGATACTGCGCGCGCAGGCGGGCGGGGATGACCGTGCCGGGATGGTCGGTGCGAAAGGTGATATAGAAATGGTGTTCGCCCGGCAGGCCCTGGGTGGCGGCATGACGAAGAGCCCGCACCATCACGTGGCGCAGGGCCTCTTCGGTCCATTCGTCATACGGCAGGAGGCTTTCCGGCGTGCTGTCCTCGGTCTCGTCCATTCGGCCCTCGGTTTGATTGGGGTTCCATAGCCGGACGGCACGCCGCGTGGAAGAGCGCAGGCGATTTGCTGGGTCGGCGGAAGTGGGGGGCATTCTGTTGCTCGGGGCCCCCCTAACCGCGCTTATCGCTTATGCAGCGACAGCAAAGGTCCGATGATTGTCATTGGCACCTGTAAAGTGACCCGATAACGGCGGTATCATGCCGGGCAAAAGATGAGTCTTTACCACGCGTGTCGAACCTGCGTCGCCCCCAAACCGCCTGGTCCACTTAGCGGGCCAATCCCAGGTGTATGCTGGTGGAGGCGCCGGGTACTGCCCCCGGGTCCACAACGCTTATTCCAATCATCGTTTATCACCATAGTCAGCAATCTTGCTCACCTCACCTACATAGGCGCTTGGGCCGCCAGATAAAAGGGCCTTCTGCATCATGCCTTGAGCCGCCAGCCGGTGTGAAAGATCCACGCGATAGCCGCCAGGCACAGCGCCATGAAGACCAAGGTCATCCCCAGGCTCACGCCGAAATTGATGTCGGCTGTGCCAAAGAAGCTCCAGCGGAAACCGCTCAGCAGATACACCACCGGGTTGGCCAGCGTCACCGTCTGCCAGACCGGAGGCAGCATGTTGATCGAATAGAAGCTGCCGCCCAGGAAGGTGAGCGGCGTCACCACCAGCAGCGGGATGAGATTCAGCTTCTCGAAGCTGTCCGCCCAGATGCCGATCACAAAGCCGAACAGGCTGAAGGTCAACGCCGTCAGCACCAGGAACAGCGTCATCCAGATGGGGTGGACAATCTCGAAGCTTACGAACAGGCGAGCGGTGGCAAGGATGATAAGCCCCAAAATGATCGACTTGGTGGCGGCCGCACCGACATAGCCGATCACGATCTCAACGGCAGACACGGGGGCCGACAGCACCTCGTAGATGGTGCCCACGAATTTCGGAAAGTAGATGGCGAAGGACGCGTTCGAGATGCTCTGCGTCAGCAGCGACAGCATGATCAGACCCGGAATGATGAACGCGCCGTAGCTGACGCCATCGACATCCTGCATGCGACTGCCGATGGCGGCGCCGAACACCACGAAATACAGCGAGGTGGAAATCACCGGCGACACCACGCTTTGCAGAAGAGTCCGGAACGTGCGGTTCATCTCGAACATGTAGATGGCACGAATGGCATGCAGGTTCATGACGTGTGCACCAGGCTGACGAAAATGTCCTCAAGCGAGCTCTTATGGGTCTGCAGGTTCTTCACGGCGAGCCCCATCGTGTCGAGCTGGCGCACCAGGCTGCCGATGCCGTTGTCCTCGGCCTGGGCATCGTAGGTATAGGTAAGGTCGTGGCCCTCGGCGGACAGACCGAGATTCCATGGCGCCAGAGGCTCGGGAACGCTGTCCACCCGTTCGCGCAGGGTGACCCGCAGCTCGGACTTGCCGAGCTTGTTCATCAGTATCGCCTTGTCCTCGACCAGGATCAGCTTGCCCTTGTTGATGACGCCGATACGGTCGGCCATCTCCTCGGCCTCCTCGATGTAATGGGTAGTGAGGAAGATTGTCACACCGCTGTCACGCAGCTTGCGCACCAGCTCCCACATGTCGCGGCGCAGCTCCACATCCACGCCCGCGGTCGGCTCGTCGAGGAACAGGATGCGCGGCTCGTGCGACAGCGCCTTGGCGATCATCACGCGGCGCTTCATGCCGCCCGAAAGCGTGATGATCTTGGAATCCCGCCTGTCCCACAGCGAAAGATCGCGCAGCAGCTTTTCGATGAACGCAGGGTTGGCCTTCTTGCCGAACAGCCCGCGGCTGAAGCTGGTGGTGGCAAGCACGGTCTCGAACGCGTCGGTCTTCAGCTCCTGCGGCACCAGCCCGATCAGGTTGCGGGCAGCCCTGAAATCGGTGACCACGTCGTGGCCGGAGGCGAGCACCTGGCCGGAGCTGGGGTTCACGATGCCACAGATAATGGAGATCAGCGTGGTCTTGCCGGCGCCGTTGGGGCCAAGCAGCGCAAAGATTTCGCCGGCCTCGATGTCAAGGTTGATGGGATGCAGCGCCTGAAAGCCCGAGGCGTAGGATTTCGTGAGGTCACGAACGGAGATGGCGGCTTGGGTCATTCAGCCTCGCTTGGTCGTTGGTGGCTGGCGCAGACTCGTCTTGCTTGGTAAATCCGCTCATGACCCTGAACCAAGCCCAGCAGGCCGAGATCGATGCCCTGCGCGAACAAACCGCTCCCACACGCCGTGCCACCGTGCCGGCGCTGGAGGAGATGCTTTACCGGGCCATGCCGGTGCTCGATCACGGTTTCGTCCGCGTGGTGGATTATATGGGGGACGATGCGGCCGTTGTGCAGGCAGCCCGGGTATCCTACGGGCGCGGCACCCGCAAGGTGTCGGAGGATGCCGGGCTCATCCGCTACCTGATGCGCCACCGCCACTCCACCCCGTTCGAGATGTGCGAGATCAAATACCACGTGAAACTGCCGATTTTCGTGGCCCGGCAGTGGATCCGTCACCGCACCGCCAACGTGAACGAGATCTCCGCGCGGTATTCCATCATCGATCGTGAGTTCTACCTGCCGGCGCCGGAAAACCTGGCCGCCCAAAGCGTCATCAACCGCCAGGGCCGTGGCGATCTGCTGGAGGGCGACGACGCCGCCCGCGTGCTGGACCTGCTGCGGTCAGACGCCATGCAGACCTACGATCATTACACCGAAATGCTGAACGAGAACGAAGACGGCACCCAGACCGATCCCAGCCGCCAAGGGCTGGCACGGGAGCTGGCGCGGATGAACCTCACGCTCAACACCTACACACAGTGGTATTGGAAGACCGACCTGCACAACCTGCTCGGCTTCCTGTCGTTGCGCGCCGATGCCCATGCCCAGTATGAGATCCGCGTCTACGCCGAAGCGATGCTCGAATCGGTGAAGGCCTGGGTGCCGGCCACCTATGCGGCGTTCTGCGACTTTCGGCTGGGCGCCGTGACACTCTCCGCCCCGATGCTGGCACTGGTCCGGCGCATGATCGCCGGCGAGGCCGTGGAACAGCCGGGCAGCGGGTTGAGCAAGCGTGAATGGTCGGAATTCATGGCGGCTTTGCAGCCCTAAACCGAACCAGACGGTCCCCGCCGCCAGATGACGGCGACCGTCAGGCCCGCCAGCGCCAGCAATGCGACCACCGGAAGCCGTATGGCCGGCAGATAGGCTGCAGCGCGGACGGGGCTTTGCCTTGTTGGGTCAGACGCTGGCTGAGGAGCGGTGCCGTCCAGGCGCTCCTGGCTTGGCTCTTGCCTGATCTTTGGACTGTCGGACAGGCTGGCCTCCAGCACGGGGTCGCTGATGTCTGACCGACTGCCGTGGCGCACCGAATAGGCGCGGGTGAATTCGGCGCCGAGCAGAAATATCACCGACGAATAGTAAACCCACAGCAGCACGATCAACAGCGCGCCGGCGGCGCCATAGGCCGAACCGACGGCACTGCTGCCAAGATACCAGCCGATCAACGATTTTCCGATGGTGAACAAGGCGGCGGTTATCACCGCCCCCACCATCACGTCGCGCCATTCCATCTTCCGGTCCGGCAGGATTTTATAAATGGCGCCGAACAGAACGGAGATGAGCAGGAACGACACGACGGTGTTCGCAACGGACAGGATGATCTGGCCGAACGGCAGATAGGCGTTGATGAAATCCCCCAACGCCGAGATCCCCGCGCTGACGGCCAGCGACACCATCAGCAAAAATCCCAGCGCCGCCACCAACCCCACGCTGGCGATGCGCGCCCGCACAAGTCGGGACATGGTGCCCCCTTTCGGCTCGGTCTTCCAGATCGCGTTCAGCGCCGCCTGCATCTGCCCGAACACGCCGGACGCGGTGGCGATGAGCGTGACCAGGCCCACCACGCTGGCCACGATCCCGGTGCTTTTCACCGCCGCACTTTGAATGGCGGTCCGCAACAGGTCGGCGCTCTGCTGGCCCATCAGCCCCGCCAGCTGCATCGAAATGGCCGTCTGCGCGGCGTCATGGCCGAACACCAGGCCAGCCACCGCCACCACGATCAGCAGGATCGGCGCCAGGGACGTTACGGCGTAGAACGCCATTGCGGCACCATGGCTCAGCGCATCGTCATCGATGAAGCCAGAGACGCTGTCCTTGACCAAAGTCCAGGCATTGCCAAGCACGGGCACCCTCCACGTATCGAAACGATGCCTTTAAAGCGCTGAAGGCGTTCTGGGTTGCAGCCGGATCGGTGAAGTATTTACAGCGTGAAGCTCGCAACCGCGCGCGCAAACGCCCGCTCTGCGGCGTCCGCGGCCTGCTCTGCCTGCTGAACGCTGCCGCGAAGTGCCTCGATGCGGGTTTCGGCAGCGTCGAGCTGGCGGACCAGACGGACATGCAGTGCATCGTTGGCGGGCACGGCCGCAAGGTTCTGGCGGATCCGATCCTCGTCGCTCTCTATCTTTGCCACCTGCTCCTCCAGCCGCGTCACCTCGGCCAGCTTGGCGGCTTTTGCTGTGCGCAGATCCGCAAGCCGGCGAAGCGCCGCGGCGGCGGCATCGCTGACGCCGGGGCGGCCGATGATGCGGGCGATCACGCCATCGTCGTCGATCAGCGATATCTGCTGGCGGCCGATGCGTTCGGACGCAACGGCGATGTCGCGGATTTCGCCGGGCGCCAGGGAGACGGCAAACCGCCACGCGGCGGCGGTGTCCTCGATCGGCTTCAGAGCGTTGTCCGCCACCAGCGTGGCGCCCTGGGGGCGCGGCATCTCGATCAGCAGATCACGCTTTTCGCCCGCTGCACCGGTCAGCGTCAGCCGATGGGTGAATCGCAGCCGTTCATCGACCCTCAGCACCCCGGCGGATGCCGTGATGGCGGAGATGCTGGCCGTCTCCTCGTTGCGCCAAATGACGTTGGTGCGCAGATCTTCGGCAAAGGACAGCAGCCGGCTCTCGCCCGGGGGCAGGCCGCCCAACCTGGCGTCGCCCGAAAAGCGCGCGGGCGAAGACGGATCGTAAAGCGTCAGCACCCCGGCCGGCAGGCTGGTGGGGCTGTCATTGGTGATGCGGATGGACGACAGCGGATGCGGCCGGCCCTGCTGCACCAGCCCCACGCGCCGTGCCGCGACATCACGGTCCAGGAGCAGCACCGAAGCGGTGTGGCCAGCCGCCAGCTTCACCTTGCCCGGCAGCACGAACACGGTTTCCTCAGCACCTTCCGCGGCCTGGCTTTGCTCGGATGGCGCAGCCATCACCGGCGCATCGGCCTTGTAGGCAGCACCGGCCGGGGCGGACATCGCCTGCATCGGCATCGGCATCGGCATCGGCGCTGGCGGAGGCGGCGCGGCGCGGGTTCGAGCGGCCGCGGCGCTGGCCGCCTGGGTATCAACACCCGGCAGGATGCGGCCAAGGATCTCCACCGGAACCTCAGGCCGCACAACGAAATAAGTCTTATACAGCGCTTGGCGGAAGGTGACGGGGTTGCCGTATTGCAGCGCCAGCTCCACGCCGTCCCAGTTGGCGCCGGTGGTGTTCTCCAGCACCGCCCAGCCCTGCAGGCGCGCCTTTTCACCACCAACCGGCGGCAGCACCAGGCGATAGGACGTCTTCCACAGCGGCGCGCCAGCGACGTAGCCCACCTTGACCTGGCGCGTGGCGTCCGCGGCTGCGGTGCTGCGCAACGTGATGTGCCGCGACGTGCTGCCGGCATCGCGCCGCAGCGTGTCCAACGCGCGTTCGATGCGGGTGCGCAGGGCAGGATCGGCAACCTGCACGGCCTCGGCGTCTTCCAGAACGAACTGGCGCATGCCATCGGCCGCCAGCAGCGTGACGCGGGTGCGTTGAGCGGTGGTCTCAGAACGCCCAGTGTCGGCGACCGGCAGGCTCACCCGTTCAGCCCGCAGCAATCTGCCGCGCATCGGGCGCGGCCCTGTGACGGTCAATTCCACGCCGCGCAGGCTGTTCAGATAGTCCAACGGGGACGCCAGGCCGTCCTGGCCGAACGGCAGGTCCCCGAACGCGGCATCGGCCGCGTCCCGGCCCGGAAGTTCAATGCCGCCCACGCCGCCGGCGCTGTCGAACACCACCAGCGATTTCAGCACGTCGTCCACCTGGTCGAGGCGCACATCGAGCCCAAGCGTGGCGGGGCCTGACACTTCTGCGCTGTATTCGACATACCCGACGCCACCGGTCGACAGCATGACGCGTGTCAGCGCGAGATCGGCCGCCCGCACGGGGGCAGCGGCGGCAACCCCGGCCAGAATGACCGCAAGGCGGCGGCTCGTGGCCGGCATTCGATGGATTTGGGTCATGCTGGTGAGCGCTCCAACCGCTGGGTTGGCCAAGCATGGCATTGCCATTGGGGCCGGACCATGTCGACGCACCAATACCCGGCCGTGCGTTGGAAGTTCCCGGTCAATGAAGAGTGTAAGTCCGTCACGGCGCCAGGTTTGAACCATTGATCGCATCCACCACAGCGCGCGTCACGTCAGCCGTGGTGGCGGTGCCGCCGATATCGGGCGTCATGATCCCGGCCGCGCAGACCTGCTCCACCGCCACCATCAGCGCCGCCGCCGCGTCCGGCTCGCCGAGATGCTCCAGCATCAAGGCCGCCGTCCAAAAGCTGGCGACCGGATTGGCGATGCCTTTGCCGGCGATGTCGAACGCCGAGCCATGGATCGGCTCGAACATCGACGGATAGCGGCGCTGCGGGTCCACATTCCCTGTTGGCGCCACGCCCAGGCTGCCGGCCAGGGCCGCGGCAAGATCGGACAGGATGTCGGCGTGCAGGTTGGTGGCGACGATGGTGTCGAGCGACTTCGGCTTGCACACCATGCGCAAGGTCATGGCATCCACCAGTTCCTTGTCCCATGTCACGTCCGGATAATCCTTCGCCACATGCGCCGCGATCTCGTCCCAGAACACCATGCCGTATTTCTGGGCGTTGGATTTTGTCACCACGGTCAGCAGCTTGCGCGGCCGGGCGCGGGCCCGTTCGAAGGCGTAGCGCATGATGCGTTCCACGCCGACGCGGGTGAAGATGGCCACTTCGGTCGCCACCTCCTCCGGCAGGCCGCGATGCGCACGCCCGCCGTGGCCCGCGTATTCGCCTTCCGAATTCTCACGGATGATCAACCAATCGAGATCGCCCATCACAACGTCGCGCAAGGGCGAGGTCACGCCGGGCAGGATGCGGGTGGGCCGCACGTTGGCGTATTGGTCAAAGCCCTGACAGATCGGCAGGCGCAGGCCCCATAGCGTGACATGGTCGGGAATCGTGGGGTCGCCGACAGCGCCGAAATAAATGGCATCTGCCGATTTCAACTGCGCCAGGCCATCGTCCGGCATCATCACGCCGTGCCTGCGATAATAATCCGAGCCCCAGTCGTAATGATCCACCATGAGGGAAAAGCCGGTGCGGGCGGCCAGGGCGGCGAGCGCCTCCAGCCCGGCGCCAATCACCTCGGGACCGATACCATCGGCGGGAATGGCGGCGATCCGGTAGTGGCGCATGGTGATTTTGTCCCAGTTTCTCGATGTGGCCGATGCCGTCGGCACACTGCCAAGCGAGCGGCATCGCGGCAACCCGGCTTGCGTTGCGGCGCTGGCTTGCACGAAAATTGCTTAGATAACGGCTGCAATGAATACCTTCGTTCTTGCCAGCGCCTGCGGCCATGTCACATTGCGCGCTGTCGCTGCCTGTCTGATGGGAGATCCCTATGCGCCGTCTGCTGTTCGCCACCGCCTCGCTCGCTGCCTTGTCGTTCGGCAGCCTCCAGGGCTTTGCCCAGGACGCGCCCACGCAAACCCTGCGGATTGCCATCGCCGAGGACGGCGACGTCCTGGATCCTAGCGTGGCCCGCACTTTTGTGGGCCGCATCGTGTTCGCAGGCCTGTGCGACAAGCTGTTCGATATCAACGAAAAGCTCGATATTGTGCCACAGCTGGCGACCGGCTTCGAATACACTGACCCTAAGACGCTGATCATCAAGCTGCGCGCTGGTGTGAAATTCCATGACGGGACCGACATGGACGCTGCTGCGGTGAAATACAGCCTCGAACGGCACGTCAACTTCCCGGGCAGCACGCGCAAGGCCGAACTTGCCGCGATGGACAAGATCGAGGTTGTCGATCCGTTAACCATCAGGATCCTGCTGAAATCGCCATCAGCACCCTTCGTGGCGCAGTTGACCGATCGTGCCGGCATGATTGTCTCAGCAAAGGCAGCGGAAGCGGCCGGCAAGGATTTCGGCCTGAAGCCGGTCTGCTCCGGGCCGTTCAAATTCGTCGAGCGCGTGGCGCAAGATCGTATCACGCTGGAGCGCTTTCCCGAATACTGGGATGCAAAGAACGTCCATTTCGCCCGCGTGATCTACACGATCATCGTCGACAACTCAGTCAAGCTGGCGAACCTGCAAGCTGGCGCCGTCGATATCGCCGAGCGTGTGGCGCCGACCGACGTGGATGCGGCGCGCAAGGACCCAAAGCTGAACGTGATGGTGTTTCCAAGCCTGGGTTTCCAAAGCCTTAACATCAACGTAGGCAACGGTCCCAAATCGAAGCTTCCGCTTGGCTCCAGCAAACTGGTGCGCCAGGCGTTCGAGGCGTCGATCGATCGTAGCGCGCTGATGCAGGTTGTCACCAACGGGCTTTTCCCGCCCACCGCACAGGCGATCCCACTGGCCAGCCCGTTCTATAACGCAAGCCTGAAGGTGCCGGAGCGAGACGTGGCAAAGGCCAAGGCGCTGCTGGCCCAGGCCGGGGTGAAGCTGCCGGTGGCGATTACCCTCAATGTCACGACCAGCCCGGACCAGAGGCAGGTGGGCGAGGTCATCCAGTCGATGGCGTCCGAAGCTGGTTTTGACGTGAAGGTACAGGCCACGGAGTTCGCCTCAATGCTATCGGCCGAAGGCAGCGGAGATTTCGAGGTCACCGGCATCGGCTGGTCCGGCCGCGTCGATCCGGATGGGAATCTTTACAGCTTCATGTATACCAATGCGCCGCTAAACGACTGGAAATACAGTAACAAGGACGTCGATACTTGGCTGGACGAGGCCCGCGCCACCACGGATATTCCAACCCGCAAGGCACTATATGCCAAGATTACCAACCAGATCCACGAGGATCTGCCAGTTCTGTATCTGGACAACAATGCCTGGGTGACAGTCACCAATAAAAAGTTGGCTGGCTTCCGTCCGGTGGCCGACGGCATGATCCGGATCCAGGGCATGGTTTTGGCGAAGTAACATGCGCGGGCATCTTGGACAGCGTATTCTACAGGTAATCCCCACGCTGCTGCTGGTGAGCATCCTGGTGTTCTGCCTGCAGCAACTGATGCCGGGCGATCCGGCATTGGTGCTGGCCGGCGAGGAACGCGACCCCGCGGTGCTGGCTGCGATCCGCACCGAACTGTGGCTCGATCGCTCCCTGCCGATCCAGTATCTGCACTGGATCGGCGGCGTTCTGCAGGGCGACCTTGGCTTCTCGTGGCGCATTCGCCAGCCGGTGATACACCTGGTGACCACGAAGCTGCCCGTAACGTTGCAACTTGGGCTGATGGCATTCGTGATTTCCGTCAGCATCGGGGTGCCGATGGGCATCCTGTCGGCCGTCAAGCGCAACACGAAATGGGACTACATCGCCAACGGCGTGGGGCTTGCCGGCCTGTCCACGCCGAACTTCTGGCTCGGCATCATGCTGATCCTGCTGGTCAGTGTAAAACTCGGCTGGCTGCCGCCGTCGGGCTATGTGTCGCTGGCGGAGGATTGGCGGCAGTCGCTGGCCACCACCATCATGCCCGCCTTCGTGCTCGGCAACGCCATTGCCGCGGTGCTGATGCGGCATACGCGTTCGGCGATGCTGACGGCGCTGGATCAGGATTACGTGCGCACGGCACGTGCCAAGGGGTTGCCCGAGCGGGTGGTGATCCTGCGCCACGCGCTGCGCAACGCGCTGGTCCCGGTGGTCACGCTCGGTGCGCTCGAATTGGGCACGCTGCTCTCCGGCGCGGTGCTGACCGAGCAGGTGTTCTCCATCCCCGGCTTCGGCAAGCTGATCGTGGATGCGGTGTTCAACCGCGACTACCCGGTGGTGCAGGGCGTGGTGCTCGTGACCGCCACCGTCTACGTTATGCTCAATCTTCTTGCCGACGTGCTCTACGTCGTCATCAACCCGAGGATGCGCGGCGCATGAGTGCTGTCATCGGACTTGCCCCCACTTCCACCACCCCGGTGAT
>JBBROR010000088.1:0-11073 GCA_038229175.1 Acetobacterales bacterium
CCCTGGGGCTTCTACGAAAGCCTGATCCAGGGCGACCGCTTCCAGGTCAAGCGCATCGTCGTCACCCAGGGCCACAAGCTGTCGCTGCAAAAGCACTTCCACCGCGCCGAGCACTGGGTGGTGGTGGCCGGCAGCGCGTTGGTGACGCGCGACGCCGAAACGGTGCTGCTGCGCGAGAACGAGAGCATCTATCTTCCGCTTGGCTGCGTGCACCGGCTGGAAAATCCTGGCCGCATTCCGCTGACGCTCATCGAAGTGCAGTCCGGCAGCTACCTCGGCGAAGACGACATCGTCCGCTACGAAGACACCTACGGCCGCAACTGACACCACTCACAACCGACGCAGTCAGGGCCGATTGACGGCCCCGTCCCACCGCGCGACTCTGCGTCAAAACAAGGCTCGCTTATGTCCATCCCAATTCCCCTGACATTGTCAGGCCGCATGGCCATCCTTCCGGGGCTGATCCTGAGCCTGGTGCTGGCCTGGCTGTCCATTCAGCTCAAGAACGCCACCGGCGTGGCAGCGCTCAACCCCGTGGTCGTGGCGCTGGTGGCCGGCATCGCCCTGCGTGCCGCCTTTGGCCTGTCGCCCGGCCTGCGTCTGGGCACCGCATTTGCGGTGCGCCCGGTGCTGCGGGCTGCCATCGTGCTGCTGGGCCTGCAGGTCACGTTGGGCCAACTCGCCTCGGTTGGCGCCGGTGCCCTTGGCCTGGCGTTCCTGTCGGTGGCGCTGACAGTACCGTTCACCATCTGGCTCGGCCGGGTGCTCGGCGTCGATGCCGCGCTGTCCCAGTTGATCGGCACCGGCACCGGCATCTGCGGCGCCAGCGCGGTCGTTGCCGCCAACCAGGTATCGCGCGGCAGCCAGGAAGACGTGGCCTACGCGCTGGCCGTCATTACTCTCTGCGGCACGGTCTCGCTCATCCTCTATCCCGCCCTCGGCCCGTTCCTGGGTCTGGACGCCAGAGGCTATGGGCTTTGGGCCGGCGCCAGCATCCACGAGGTCGTGCAGGCAGTCGGCGCCGCGGCGGCCGGCGGCCCGGTCTCGGCCGAGGTCGGCACCATCACAAAACTCGCCCGCGTCGTGCTGCTGGCCCCCGCGGTGCTGGCGCTCGGCGCCTGGGTGCGTCACAGCTCCACTTCGCACAGCAACGACCCCGCCACAAAGCTGAAGGCACCGATGCCGTGGTTTGCGTTCGGCTTTCTGCTGATGGTGGGCATTGCCAGCACCCACCTGCTGCCGCCTGTGGCCGAACAGACAAGCCGCCTGCTGGTGCCACTGATGCTTGCGGCGTCGGTGGCAGCTCTCGGGTTGAACACAGACCTCGCAGCGCTACGGGCGAAAGGGCTCCGTCCGCTACTGCTTGGGGTTGGCGCGACGGTCTTCATATCGCTGGTAGGCCTGATCGGCGCCCATCTGGTCTAGCCGCGGGCGCGCCGGGGCATTGCGTAGCCCACGGGCAGCCATGCTGTCCTGATCAGATGTCAGCCATGGTTCGTTTCCCATTGCCCGCCGCGCTGCCGGTACGTAGTGGAACCGCAGCCGCAACAGATCTGGCGTGGTCGGCCCCGGGCAGTCACACAGGATGGTCTTGCCAACCAGATCCCCGAATGATGCCTGCACCGAAGCCCCACCCTTGACGGCAATGACAGCGAACGCACGCGCATCGATACCGACGGCCGCAATCCAGCCCGATGTGATGCAGGTCGGCCGCTGGTCGGTCAGCAGCACATCCACATCCTCCACCCGCAGCACCGCAAAGCGCCCAGCCGGCTGGGCTTCATCTGCCGGCGTGTTGCCCAGGCTCTGCACAACGCCATCCACCGCCACGCCATGCCCGTAAAGTCGCGTGAACCGCCCACCCAGGCTGCGGCTGACGCTGCCCCCCAGTCCGGCCCGAAACGCTTCGGCGACAGCCTCGGGATCGAACAACGCCGCCAGCAGCGCACGACCGGCTATCCGCTCGGACAGCAGCGCCAACAGCAGGGAGCTGGTATCGCCAAGGCCACCCAACGCCGGATCGTCGCCGAGATCGAGCATCAGAACGGGCCGCTCGTCGGTGTCGCTGAACGCGATGGCCGCGATGCTGGCTTCAGGAATAACAAGTGCCGGCATGCTCCGTGCCCGCGCGCGCGTGAGCTCGACGGCCAGACGCGCCGCAAGCTCGCGCGCCGCACCAGCGTCCCGATCCGCCCAGACCAGCGCGGAAGGGCCGGTATAGGGGCTGTCTCCCCAGGCAAAGCCCGAATAGACGCCGGCTTCAAGCACCGGCGCATCCAGGGTTTTCAAAGTGCCGCGCCAGATGGCGCTGATGGTATCGCCAACCAGCATATCGGGCAGCACGAACGGCACGCGGGCCAGGGCGCCCACCGGGCGAAAGCGCCTGGTCACAATGCCGTCCAGCATCAGCAGGGCGCGCCGCGCCGCATCTGCCCCGCCGCCAGACGGCCATTGCGCGTTGCAGGTGGCGCCATCCAAAAGGATCGCAACTTCCTCGGACAGGTTGGCCCGCACATCGAAACTCGCGACCAGCGGCGTATGCCCGATCACACTGCGCACACGGCGCAGAATGGTGAGATCGGCGGCCGGGTCGCCTTCGGCCTGGCAGGCGCCATGCAAGGACAAGTAGACCGCATCGAATCGGCCACGACGCAGGCCCTCCTCGACATCGGCCATCCACGTGCCGAACACCTCGGCAGATAACGGCCCGCCGGTCGGCGCCGCAGCACAGCGCAGCACCGTTACGTCCCAGTCAGGATGCAGGGCCAGGAAGTCGTTCAGCCCGCCCAACGCGTTGTCCACGATGGCGGCCTGAACCGGAGCATCCGTCCGGGCATCCCAGGCATGGAACCGCAGATCCTCGGCCCGGGTGCGCCGGGGCGTGAAACTGTTGGAGCAGAACCAGAGGCGGGCAACCGCCAGACGAGCCATCTCAACTCCCATTCTGCAAGTCCGGCCGCGGCATTCCGCCAGCCGGCGAGCTGTCCATCCTGGCCCAGCTTCACGGATTAGTGAACAGGCGTGACACTTCGGAAATCAACCTAAAACGCGCATCAACGCAACCAAATTACGATTATATCGACACCATAACGCAAAATTTTGCGAACACATGTCGGAAGGGGAACAAAACCCCAATTTTGCCGCCCTTCTCGTCAAGTCACGCCGCGTACGGCATATCCATCTTCACCGCCGAATCTGCTCGTCGGGTCGGAGATGCAAAGATGGGTTTCGTGGCAACCGTTCGAAACGCGATCACCGGCAGAAAGCGATTGTTCATCGCCGCCGCGCTTGGGACGCTGGTATTTTTCTGCCTTCCAACCAATCTCACGGCACCCACTCGCGCAATCATCGCTTGGGACGCATTCGTTACGATTTTTCTGTCGCTAATCTTTCATCTTTTCACGGTCCAGAGTTCAGAACACATGCCTGCTGACGCAATCGCACAGGAGGAGGGCGAATGGACAATTTTTTGGATAACCATCGGCGCCGTGGCTGCAAGCTTCGCCGCCATCATCTATGAATTCTCGTCCAGCAAGGAATTGGCTCCATCCGTCCGCGGCCTGCACGTGGCCCTGGTCGCCTTCACGCTGTTCGCGTCATGGCTGATGACGCATGTGGTGTTTGCCCTGCGCTACGCCCACGAATATTACGAGACCGCGCCGGGCCGCGAGGGGATGGCAGGGGGTCTGCAATTCCCCGCCGACGACGAGCCCGACTACTGGGATTTCGCCTATTTCGCCCTGGTTCTCGGCATGACCTTCCAGGTATCGGACGTCCAGATCACCGCAAGAACCCTGCGCAGGCTCGCAACCGTTCACGGTCTGTTAGGCTTTTTGTTCAATACTGTCGTGATCGCGCTGACGGTCAACATCGGGGCGAGCCTGCTGTAACTTGTTTTAGTAAGCATGTTTGTGCGTCTAGGTGAAGCAACCCAAACGCATCATGATCTACGCAACGTTCAGGAGTTGCTCACGCGCCTGTGTCGCCAGCACGTCGGCCCGCTCATTCATCACGTTTCCGGAATGGCCACGCACCCAGCGCCAGTCGATCTCGTGCGGCATCGCGGCGTCGAGGATACGCCGCCACAGGTCCATGTTGGCGACAGGGGCGCCGGCGGCGTTTTTCCAGCCTTTGCGGACCCAGCCGGTGTGCCAGCGGGTGATGCCGTTCTTGAGGTATTCGCTGTCGGTGTTGAGCACCACGCGGCATGGGCGTTTCAAGGATTCCAGCGCCTCGGCGGCGGCGGTGAGTTCCATGCGGTTGTTGGTGGTGGCCAGATCGGCGCCGCTGAGTTCGCGGGTGCTGCCTTTGAAGCACAGGATGGCGGACCAGCCGCCGGGGCCAGGATTGGGCTTGCAGCCGCCATCCGTCCAGATTTCCACGATGCCTTCGGCAGCGGGCGCGGGGTTAGAATCCATAGTCGGCGGCATCCTTGGCGTGCAGGTGAAAGCGCATGCGTTTGACATAGTCCAACGGGTCTTTGCGGGTAACCATGGCGCCCGCCGGCGTGTTCACCCAATCGAACAGACGGGTGAGCGCGAAGCGGATGGCGGCGCCCTGGCACAGCACCGGAAGTGCCTGCTGCTCCGCCGGCGTGAGGTTTCTCTGGGCGTGATAGGCGTGCAGCAACGCGCGGCCCTTGGTGATGTTGAAGCTTCCATCCTGTTCAAAGCACCAGGCGTTGAGGCAGACGGCAACGTCGTAGGCCAGCAGGTCGGTGGCGGCAAAGTAGAAATCGATGAGGCCGGACAGCGCTCCGTCGAGGAAGAAGACATTGTCTGGAAACAGATCGGCGTGAATGTGGCCCGAGGGCAGATCGTGCGGCCAGGATTGCAGGATGCGTGGCAGGGCGCCTGAGAGTTCGGCGCCGAGGCCGATCTGCACGGCGTCTGCGCCATCACGGCATTTGTCGAGCAGCGGCGCCCAGCCCTGGGGGCCGAGCGCGTTGGTGCGGGTGGGGGCATAGTCGCTGCCTGCCTGGTGCAATTGGGCCAGTGCGCGGCCCACCGGGGCGCAATGTTCGACACGCACGCGGCGTGGCCAGACGCCGGGGAGGAAGGTGGTGATGGCCGCCGTGCGGCCGCTGAGGCTATGCAGTGCGTTGGCGTCGCGGGCGCGAACCGGTTGCGGGCAGTTGAGGCCACGCGCGGCCAGATGCTCCATCAGGCCGATGAACCACGGCAGTTCCGCCACGTTCACGCGCTTTTCATAGAGCGTGAGGATGAAGTCGCCTTGTGTGGTGCGCAGCGAAAAATTGCTGTTCTCCACGCCTTCGGCGATGCCGCGGAACGCCACCATGGCGCCGATGTCGTAGTGCAGAAGATGCGCCGCGAGGGCTTCGTCGGATACTTCGGTGTAGACGGCCATGCGCGCTGGGAACCCGGTGTGAGAAGCGGCGCAATGTGGCAATGTTGGACGCCCGCGTCACGCGATTTGCGCGAGGCGATTTGCGAAAGCCCCGGCCCAGCCTCACAATGTGGCTGCGCCATAACCATGATTGCGGATATCAGATGCCCCTTCCCGCCCGTTCCACCGCCTTGCTGGCTGCCCTTGTTGGGCTTGCGGGCTGCGGTTTCTTCGGCTCCGGCAGCGACGACAAGCTTCCGCCGATCTGCCCGAGCCTGCGGCTTCTGCCAGATGCCGCGGATGTGACCCGTTATCGGTCGTCTGCCCACGATCTGACCGAGATCGTGGCAGACGCGCGCATTTCAGCGGTGCCGGCCCAGTGCGCGCGGGATTCGACGAACGTGGTCAAAACCACCCTGCAGGTGCGTGTCAGCATCACCCGCGGCCCGGCGGCGACAACGCGGCAAGCGGCGTTCGGCTACGTAGTCACGGTGCTCGACGGCGAGCAGATCGTGGACCAGCAAGACTACTCGGTCCAGGCGACATTTCCGTCCAACGTCGATCGTCTGGACGTGACTGGGGATCAGATCCGGCTGCTGTTTCCGGTGTCGGCCCAGAAACCGGCTTCAGCCTATAAAATCTATGTGGCACTTCGGCTCACGCCGGAGGAGTTGGAGGACAACAGGCGGCGCAGTCCGCGCTGAGCTTCGTTCGTTCGTTCGGCCGCCTCGGGATCAGGGGTTTGCGATCCTGATTCCGAGGTATTCCGGCCTGCCTGAATCAGGCAGCCAGATGCCGGGCCAGGAAGGCCAACATGCGTTCCTGGGCCTGTGCCGCGTCTGGGGCGCTGTAGCTGGCGCGTTCATCGCAGCCGAAGCCGTGCTGGGCGTCTGCATAGACGAAGATTTCCACATCCGGCTGCGCCGCGTGAATGGCATCGACATCGCTGAGCGGGATGCCGCTGTCCTTTTCGCCGAAATGGAGCTGCACCGGCGCCTTCGGCACCTCGGTGCGGGTGGCAGCGATGCCGCCGCCATACCAGCTCACCGCCGCCTTGAAGCAGCCAGTACGCGTGGCACCCCACCAGGCGATGGTGCCGCCCCAGCAATAGCCGACGATCCCCAAGGTTCGGTTGTGCCCAAGGCTGGTTTCGCTCAACGACGCCGCGGCGGCTTCCACGTCGGCCATCACGCCGTCATCCGGCACCCGTGCGCGCAGTGCACGGCCGCGGGCGACGTCGTCTGCGGTGTAGCCGAGTTCCACGCCGCGCTCGGCGCGGTCGAACAGCGCCGGTGCCACCACGCGGTAGCCTTGGGCGGCGAAGGCCGCGCAGACGTTGCGCATGTGGCCGTTGACGCCGAAAATCTCCTGGATCACG
This sequence comes from Acetobacterales bacterium, assembly GCA_038229175.1. Classification (GTDB taxonomy): domain Bacteria; phylum Pseudomonadota; class Alphaproteobacteria; order Acetobacterales; family Acetobacteraceae; genus CAIQQQ01. Next base: position 6,725 of record JBBROR010000088.1, read on the forward strand.
ACGAGCCCGTGCGGCGCATCCTCGGGGCCGTCGGTCCAGGCCTGGAAGTTGTGGCCGTCTGACGCGGTGAGTGTGATGAAGTTGCCCATGCTGTCCTCCTGCTGGAAACGCCGCCGGCTTGACGCCAGGCCGCTTGCGCGCAAGATGGCGGGATGGGCGATCTGGTCAACCTCCGTCTGGTGAAGAAGCGTCGCGCCAAGGCCGGGGCCGAGGTGGAGGCTGCGGCACGGCGCGCGCAGTTCGGGCGAACCACGGCCGAGAGGCAAGAAGCGGCTTCGACTCGGGACCGGGCCGACCGGATTCTCGATCAGGCCCGGCTGGATCCGGTTAGATCATGATGCGTTTGGGTTGCTTCACCCAGACGCTTAAACATGCTCGATAAAACAAGGGCTAGAGCGTCATGATTTTGATTCTACCCAAAATCATCACGCTCTAAATCAAAGAGTTGATCGTAACTTGAGCGGCTTTCTGCGATGCCGTGGCCGGAGGCACCTGCGTTGCTTCAGTGATTTAGCGGCACCGCCGTGACGCTGTTGTAGGCGCTGCCATCGACACCGAGGCTGATCGTTGACCACACCAAATAGAGCAGCACCTGCTTCTGGCGGTCGAAAAGTCGCGAAACGCGGATTTCCTTGAAGAACGCGCTCGCCTTTTCGCCGAACACCACCTCGTTATCGGGGATGTTGCCACGCACCTCAACGGTGCCGGTGGCCCGACACGCGATGGAGAAGCGGTTGGGGTCGGTGGCGAGGCCGAGCGTGCCCTTCACGCCGCCGGTTTCGGCGCGCGAGACATAGCAGCTGACGCCGTCCACCTTCGGGTCGTCGTAGCGGTCGACCACCACGCGGTCGTTGCGGCCCATCAGGCGGAACGTGGTGTCCACACCGCCGATCCGCGTGGAATCACCGTCAGCGGCTCGCGCTGTGCCGGGCAGCGAGATTGTTACGGTGGCCAGCAATACAGCAACGACCATCATGGACCGCATGAAACCACCTCATCCCAAATTTGGCGCACCGCCGCCGAGCAACCCGGCGCGCGCGAGCGGCGCGAAATACACCGCCAGGGCTTCGTAGATGGTTCGCTTGAAGGGCACTGCCAAGCCGGGCAGCTCGCTCAGTGGCGCCCAGCGCCAGATATCGAATTCCGGGTGGTCCTCGGCTTCAAGATTGATGTCTGAATCAACCCCGGTGAACCGAAGGGCGAACCAGCGCTGGCGTTGGCCGCGGTACTTGCCGCCCAAAGCGGTGCCTATCACGTCGCGCGGGAGGTCGTATTGGAACCAGTCAGGATGCTCGCCAATGATCTCCGCGTGATTGGTGCCGATCTCCTCGGCCAGTTCGCGTAGCACGGCCAGGCGCGGGTCCTCCTGCGGGTCGATGCCGCCTTGCGGCAGTTGCCAGCCACCTGGCCCCGCTTCCTGCGTGGGGTGCTGGCGGCGGCGGCCCACGAAGACCAGGCCTTGCGCGTTGAACAACACCGCGCCGACGTTGGGGCGATAGGGAAGGTCTTCGGGCAAGATGGGGGGCATAATGGTGGGGCCGGTCATGGCGGTGGCACGGTCCTTTGAGAGAGCGTGAGGGGCGGGGTGGACACCTGGGGCATCTGCACCACCACGCTGATGGGCGCAAGGGCGATGCCGCCAGCGGCAAGACCGGCCGCCCAGACCGCGATGCGATCCACGGCCACAGGCGATGGCCGGCCGGCGAGCCCCATCGCCGATCCCCGGTTGCGGGCGACACTCACAAGGCTTGCCAACGCCTTGTCGATCTCGGCACCGCCTTCGGGATCGTCCAGCACCACGTCGATCCCGCGGGCGGGCAACTGGCCTGCCTGTTGGCGGGTCCAGACAACATTGGGGCGCGGATCCACGTAGAGCAGGCCGCGATCAGCCAGCGTGTCCTTGAATTGTTTCATCTGGTCGAGCGCGGCGGCGAACCGCTCACCGCGCATATGGCCGAGGGCGCCGGTGACGCCGACATAGGAGGTGAAGCGGGTCATTGCCCATTCCAGAAGCTGTGCGTTGGCTGCGGCAGACGCGCCCGTCAGCAGGGCGCGTCTGCCGGGGTCGTTCAGCGGGAAGCCCTGCGGCTCCATCGGCACCGAGAGCAGCAGCTCATGCCCGGCGGCACGGGCGGCCGGGACGAGCCGTTCGAGCCGCGTGGCATAGGGTGTGACAGCCAGGGATACTTCCGAGGGAAGAGCGAGCGCCGCCATGCTCTCCGCTTCGTTCATGCCAATGCCGGCGAGCAGGATGGCGACACGGGGCCTGGTGTCGGAAGTGTCGAATGATGCGGCGTAGGCCTGGCGCGCCGTGCGGCCGTCCGCCGCGATGCGCGGCAATTGGCCGTTGGGATAAAGGGCGGATGGCTCCAGCAAGGATGCCTGCCTGCCATCCGCTTTCTGCTGGGCCGGCGCGGACGAGGACACGTGGGGTGGTGGCGGGGGCGGGGCTGCATGCAGGGATGCCACCGCCTCCGGCGCCTTGGCCAATTCGGCGCGATGGGAGACGGCAGCCTGAACTTGTGGGGGGACCACCGTTTCGGCCACGCTTACCGCCAACCTGGGCGGGCCGAGGAATTGCAGCACGCCAGCGCCACCGGCGCCTGTCAGCACCAGGATGGCCCAAAAGCCCGCGAGGCCACGCCAAAGATGCCGCACCCGGCTTGGCTCGGACGGCGACCCAGCCGCCGGCTTCTCATTCGATTTCGCCACAAGGCCCCCCGCCAATTATGCAAGCGAGGGGAGTTTCACCCGCGGCGGTTAACCGCGGGTGAAGACCATCGGGCGTGCTGCGCGGGAATCAGCGCGCGGCGCGCTTGGAAACCGGCATGGCCCGCAGCACAACCAGTGCCTGCTGCAGTTGGAAATCGGTTTCCGGCTTCAGCGGATCGAATGCAGGCTGGCCCTCGGGCGGCAGTTTGGGGATGTCGCGCACAATCGCCGGCAAATCGGTGCGCGGAGGCAACGTGGCCTGCGCGGTGCCGCCCTTGTTGCTGATGGCACCCTTCAGATCGGCCTCCCGATCGGGCCCGAAGCGGACCGCCTGGACGCGGCTGTCCTGCACTTCGACATCCGGCGAGATGCCGAGGCCCTGAATTGAGCGACCAGACGGCGTGTAGTAGCGCGCCGTGGTCAGCCGCATGGCGCCGTTGCCGGGCAGCGGCATGACCGTCTGCACCGAGCCTTTGCCGAAGCTGCGCGTGCCGACGACGATGGCCCGGCGATGGTCCTGCAATGCGCCAGCCACGATTTCGCTGGCCGAAGCCGAGCCGCCATTGATCAGCACCACCACCGGCAGGCCGTTGGTGAGATCGCCATCCTTGGCGTTCCAGCGCGAGCTGTCCTCGGTGTGGCGCGCGCGGGTGGACACGATTTCGCCGTCCTTGATGAAATCGTCGGACACCGCCACCGCCTGATCGAGCAGGCCGCCGGGGTTGTTGCGCAGATCCAGAACCACGCCGCGCAGCTTGTCGCCGGATTTCGACTTCAGATCCGCGAACGCCTTGCGCAGCCCGGTATCGGTCTGCTCGCTGAAGCTGGTGAGGCGGATGTAGGCGACATCAGGGCCTTCGAGGCGGGATTTTACCACCTGAATCTTGATCACCTCGCGCTTCATGTTCACTTCGACAGGCTTGTCCACGCCTTCGCGCTTCACCGTGAGCTTGATGGGGCTGTTAGCCGGCCCGCGCATCTTGTCCACCGCCTCGGTCAGGCTGAGGCCCTGCACGCTCATGCCGTCCAGCGACAGGATGAGGTCGCCGGCCTTCATTCCGGCCCGCGCGGCCGGCGTGTCGTCGATCGGGCTGATGACCTTGATGAAGCCGTTTTCAGAGCTGACTTCAAGGCCGAGGCCACCGAACTCGCCGCGGGTCTGCACCTGCATGTCCTGGAACGCCTTGGCGTTCATGTAGCTGCTGTGTGGATCAAGCCCAGTGAGCATGCCGTTGATGGCGTTCTCCACCAGGTCCTTGTCCACCACCGGCTCCACATACTCGGCACGCACGCGCTCGAACACGTCCGAGAACAGGTTCAGGAGGCGATACGTGTCGGCCTTACTGCCATCCTGGGCCAGGGCCTGCGGGAACAGCTGCACGCCGAATTGCTGCGCCACGAGGCCCGAAATCGGCGCTGCCGTGATCCCAGCCACGAACGCAGTGGTCAACAGCAGGCCTGTGCGAAGCTTCATCACCATCATTCCTATTAACTAGAGCCAGAGATGGTCTTGAACCGGCCGTTTGCCAGCCCAAAGCTGCACCGTCCAACTCCAGCACCTGCCGGCTGTGTTGTTGCACGCTAGACTGAGGCGGCGCGGGCAGCGATTGCAAGCATGTGTTGTCTGGGATTGCTTA
>JBBROR010000089.1:0-10921 GCA_038229175.1 Acetobacterales bacterium
GATCGCACACATTGGAATTCCTCGAATATCAAGCCCCGCGATCCTGTCATTCTCGGGCTTTGCTCACAGACCGATTTGAACGCCGCGATCACAGCCGCCAACGATCGCCTGGCGCGTGAGGGCCGACTGGTGCCGCCGCCGCCGATGCCTGAGGCAGATGAGGCCGCGTAAGTCTGTCTGAAGTCCGATGAAATTCGTGTCGAAGGCTGATTTCGGCGCCTTGCGGCCCCCAGGCCCTCCTTCACAGAAAGAAGGGCCTGGGCTGTATCACGCGTCGGCGATTTTGATGCGGCTCATCTCTTCCTTGATGCGCAGTTTCTCGAGTTTCAATTTTGACAGGGTTTCCGGGTCTGGTCGCGGGCGGTGGTCTTCCTCCGTGATTTTGCTGTCCAGACTGGCATGACGGGTCTTGAGACTCTCGAGACGGGACTGCAGGCTCATGGTGCCTCCTGTTCGCGTTTGGCGCGTGACGCTACGCGCCATCAAAGCGTAACGCCGATGCGGTTGCAGATGCCATTCCAATCCGTCCAGGGGTTAGTACGGTGTGCCAGATCGATCGATCATGCGATGTGGCCTTCCTCGAAATGTGACAGGATTCCGGGATGCTGACCGACCGCGACTCTTTGCTGCGCAAGCTGCATGAACTGCGCAGCGAACACCGCGACCTGGACACCGTGATTGCACGGGTGATCGATGCCGGTCCGATGGACCAGCTGCATATCGTGCGGCTGAAGAAGCGCAAGCTGCTGCTGAAGGACGAGATCGCGTGGCTGGAATCGCGCCTGATCCCGGATTCGATTGCGTGAACAAGGAGGGCGTGCAGCCGCCGTTGGTTGGCGTGATCATGGGCAGCCAGTCCGATTGGGCGACGATGGAGCATACTGCCCAGACCCTGGAGCGGCTGGGCGTGCCGTTCGAGACACGCATCGTCTCGGCCCATCGTACGCCGGATCGCATGGTGGACTATGCGCGTGGCGCGTTGGCCCGTGGCATCCGCGTGATCGTGGCCGGCGCCGGTGGGGCGGCCCATTTGCCGGGGATGGTGGCGGCTTTGACCCCGTTGCCCGTGTTGGGCGTGCCGGTCGAGAGCCATGCGTTGAAGGGAATGGATAGCCTGCTGTCCATCGTGCAGATGCCGGCGGGCATTCCGGTGGCAACCTTGGCCATCGGGCGCGCCGGGGCTGTCAACGCGGCATTGCTGGCGGCGGCGATCCTGGCCGGGACGGACGCGGCACTGCTGGCGCGGCTGTCGGCATATCGCGCCGCACAGACCGAAGCGGTGGCCGAAGCCCCGCAATGACGCAGCCTGGAGCCGGGCCGCTTTCGCCCAACAGCACGATTGGTATTGTGGGCGGCGGTCAGTTGGGGCGGATGTCGGCCATGGCAGCGGCACGGCTGGGCTTTCGTTGCCACATTCTGACACCGGAGGCCGAGAGCTCCGCGGGCCTGGTGTCGGCGGGTGTGACGCTTGGCTCGTATGAAGACCCCGATGCGTTGCGGGCGTTCGCGGCGGAAGTGGACGTAATCACGTTCGAATTCGAAAACGTGTCGGCCGAGGGATTGGACCTGCTGGCGTCGCTCAAGCCGGTGCGGCCATCGCCTGCCATCCTGCGCATCAGCCAGGACCGCATTGCCGAGAAATCGTTTTTGAACGGCGCAGGGGTACCGACCGCACCTTGGCGTGAGGTAGGCAGCCTTGATGGACTGGAGGCAGCGGTGGCCGAACTGGGCTTGCCCTGCATTCTGAAGACCACCCGTGGCGGCTATGACGGCAAGGGCCAGGCGATGCTGCGAAGCCTGGTTGATGTGCCCGTCGCCTATGCGGAATTGTCGCCGAAACCGCTTGTGCTGGAAGGTTTCGTCGATTTTTCCTGCGAGATCAGCGTGGTGGTCGCGCGGGGGATCGGCGGGGAGATCTCGGCGTTCGATGTGGTGGAAAACCAGCATCGCAACCACATTCTGGATGTAACGCTCTCGCCGGCGCGGATCGGCGCGGATTTGGCGCTGGCGGCCCAGGCACTGGCGATGACGGTGGCGGAGCGGCTGGATCTGGTGGGCCTGTTGGCGGTGGAGATGTTCGTGACCTCCGACGGGCGGGTGGTGGTGAACGAGATTGCGCCCCGTCCACATAATTCAGGTCATTGGACCATCGATGCCTGCCCCGTGAGCCAGTTCGAGATGCATGTGCGGGCCGTGGCGGGGCTGCCTTTGCCGGCCGCGGTTCGGCATTCGGACGCGGTGATGAAAAATCTTGTGGGTGCCGAAGAGATCGGTCTGTGGCCGGACGTGCTGGCCGCACCCGGCCTCATTGGTCATCTTTATGGCAAGGTGGAGGCGCGTCCTGGCCGCAAGATGGGCCATGTGACGCGGCTGTTTGCGCGTGGGGCATTGCCCGGCGCATTCGGGGTAGCCGATGCGCTGGCGCTGTTCAATCGCCGGTAGGCTCGGCCGCTCGCCTGACCAGCTCTGCCAGGCACATTCTGAATGCGTCCAGCGAGGTCCAGCGTTCGGCCTGGGGACAGGCCGGATGGCGGATAAGCCTGCCGCCGCTGGCTGAAATGGCGCTATCGATCATCAGATTGTCCGCAAGCGGCGCAAAATCCTCGATCAGCATGCCCTCATGATCGATTTTGGCCTCCATCCCCAGGAAGCTGCGGGTTCTGGCGGCAAAGTCGGTCGGGTCGTTGGTCCAGCCATAGACTGGGCGATGGAGCGCCCGCATGAAGCCGATCTCAAAGACGGTTCCCACATCGGCTGAGGGGCTGCGGAACGGCGTGAGGTTGGCCACCAGAGCGGCGCAGGAGGCGATATGCGCCTCGTTGCGTTGGGCAATGCGAAATGGCTCAGGCAGGTTCGACCATTCCTCGGGTTCGTTCGGAAAATCGTCGAGCGGGCTGACCCCGGTGAGACCGTGGCTGGTGCAGATGGCCTTCAGGGCGGCGGCGCGGGCGTGGGGATCGGGTAGAAACACGTCTGGGCCGGCGAGATAGACCCGCATCAGGCGACTATGCCGGCCAGCCAGGCGCCGGCCCGCGAAATGGCGTTTTTCGCGCCGCTGACAGCGCCGGACAGGCGCATGAAGCCGTGAAGCATGCCGGGGCAGGTTTCGATTGTGGTGGGGACCTCGGCCTCGGTCAGGCGGCGGCCCATGGCGAGGCCTTCGCATGACAGCACATCGAGCTCGGCGATCTGGATCATCACCGGAGGCAGGCCTGCGAGGTGGGCGCGCAGCGGTGCAGCGAGCGGGTTGAGGCGGTCGGCGTCGTCGCGCGTGTAGAGGTCCCAATAGCTCATCATGCCGGCACGGGTGAGGCCATAGCCTTCGGCGAATTCGCGGTAGCTGGGATGGGTGAAATCCGACGAGGTCACGGGGTAGGGTGCCAGGATGCCGCGCAGCACCGGGCCACCGGCGTCGCGCAGCAGGAGGGCTGTGGCGAACGCAAGGTTGCCGCCGGCGCTATCGCCGCCGATGACGATACGGGCGGGATCGATGCCCCATTCGGCGGCATTGGCCGAAATGGAGCGCACGACGTCGGCGCATTCCAGCAGCGCCTGGGGGAATTTGGCTTCAGGCGACAGGGCGTAGTCGACATTGATGGTGGCAAGGCCGGAGGCGGCGGAATACTCGCGCACCAGGCGATCATGGGTGTCGAGCGAGGACCAGACCCAGCCGCCGCCGTGAAACCAGATCAGCACCGGCAGGGTTTCCGCCTCGCTGGGGCGGTGCATGCGGCACAACACGCGGCGACCGCGCGCAAACACCCATTTCTCCGTGGTGCTGGCCATGGCTGGGCCGCCTTCGGCCCAAATCAGGTTCAGCCGATCGTTGATGGCGCGGCTGGCATCGATCGGTGCAATGAGGGCGACGGAGGGCAATTCGGCTGCCGCGGCATCCATTCGCTGCTTGGCCGCGCGCATTTCGGGGTCGAGCCGCTCATCCATTGTTCACATCTTTCCTGCATTGTTGCGCTATAAGGCTGCCACGCGCAGATGATTCCGACCATTGCGATTGTTTCGATTTTTCGCATCGTGTTGGAAGCTGCATGCCGGGTCCGGCGCAAATGGATGCATGCACGACGAGGCATGCGGGTTATGCTGCAGCGCAACATGAGTATCATTCATGCCCATCCACCGTGCACTGAGCGCTGGCCGTTTCCGACCCGAATCGTTGTTCCGACCGGAATCCGTGGCCGTCATCGGCGCCGGCAGCCAGGCCGGGCTGCAGGTGATGCACAATCTGCTGGCCGGTGGGTTCAAGGGGGCGGTGCTTCCGGTGGGTGCTGGGCTTGGCGCGGTTTCCGGCGTGTTTGCCTACGAGGACATCGCGTCGCTGCCGATCGCGCCTGATCTTGCCGTGCTGTGTGCCGATATGCGGCCGGGGGGCACCGAGGTTTCGGACATATTTGCTGCCTTGGCGCGCCGTGGCACCTATGCCGCCGTGGTGATCGGCATGATGGATGGGTTGGCCGTGGCGGCCAAGGCGCATGGGGTGCGGGTGCTGGGTCCTGGCTCGTTTGGCATATCGGTTCCCGCCATCGGCCTGCATGCCACGCGTTCGCATATGTTGCCGCATGCTGGCCGGGTGGCGCTGGTGTCGCAATCGGCGGCCCTGTGCCGGGCCGTGCTGGATTGGGCCGAGCCGAACGGCGTGGGATTCAGCCATGTGGTGGGCGTGGGCGGCAATGCCGACATGGGCTTCGCGCCGGTGCTGGACTGGCTGTCGCGCGATGCCGGAACCGGGGCGATTCTTCTGGATATTCGGCTGATCCGCAACCGGCGGATGTTCCTGTCCGCGGCGCGGGCGGCGTCGCGGCTGCGGCCGGTGGTGGCGATGCGGGCGGGCGGGCGGCTGCTGGACCCGACCGGTGCCGCCGATGCGGCGTTCGAGGCGGCTTTGCGCAGGGCCGGTGTGCTGGTGGTGGATCGGCTGGAGGACATGTTGGCCGCCGCCGAGACGCTGACGCGGGCGCGTCCGGCGCGGGGGGCGGGGCTTGCGATCGTGACCAACGCGATCGGGCCGGCGCAGATGGCGGCGGATGCCGCCTTGCGCGACGGCTTGCAGTTGGCCGAACTGGCACCTGAAACACGTGAGATTTTACGTCTGGCCGTGCCGCGGGCGTTCGGGCCGGCCAATGCGTTCATGGAACCGTCGCGGGGCGCCGATATCGTCTATGTCGGCACCGAAAGCCCGATCAAGCTTGCCGAGGCGGCGGCCCTGCTCTCCGGCGCGCGGGAGGTCGGCGGCGTGCTGGTGATCCATGCGCCAACCGGGGAGGCTGACGGTGCGGGGATTGCAGCGATTGCCGCGGCGTCCAGCACGATGAAGACCCCGCTGCTGGTGTGTGTGATGGGGGAGACCACCGGCGCCGGTCATCGACGCATATTGGCGGCCGCGGGGGTTCCGGTGTTTGCCACGCCAGAGCAGGCGGTACGCGGCTTTTATCATCTGGTGCAGGACCGCAGGAACCGCGCGGCGGCCCGGGAACTGCCGCCGTCCGCGGTGCTCAGCCTTGCGCCGGACGGGGCCAGGGTGCGCGCGATCTTCGGTGTGATCCGGGCTGCGGGGCGGCTGACGTTGTCGCAGGAGGAGGCGCTGGAGGTTTTAGCCTGCTACGGCATTGCCGTGATCCCCACCCGCCCGGTGCACTCGGCCGATGAGGCGGTCGGGGCGGCCGGGGAACTTGGTTTTCCGGTGGTGCTGAAGCGTCGGCGCCTGGCCCGGCCAAAGGCACATGCCGGGGCGCGGCTGATGCTCGGCTTGGTGGATGCCGAGCAGGTTCGCGATGCAATTCGGGTGATGCAAGGCGCGCCGGACGGACTGTTGCTGCAACATCAATCGCCACGGGCGCGCGAGTTGCGGGTGGCTGTTTGCGACGACACGACCTTCGGCCCGACGATCAGCTTCGGCCATGGCGGCACCGCGTTCGACGTGATGCGCGACATCGCGGTGGATCTGCCGCCGCTGAATCTGTCGCTCGCGCATGGTCTGATGGCCCGAACCCGCGTTCTGGCCACCTTGAGCGAACTGGCTGACCAGCCGGCGGCGAGCGAGGAGGCGGTGGCCGATACGCTGGTGCGGGTGAGCCAGCTGGTGGTGGATTTCCCTGAGATTGCCGAAATCGATATCAATCCGCTGTTTTCCAATGCCGATGACGCGGTGGCAGCCGATGGCTGGATCCGTCTGCGTGGCCCGGATGAGGCGCCGGGGCGGCTGGCATTGCCGCCTTATCCGGCAGAATGGATTGGCTCGTTCCAGGGGCGTTCCGAGGTCTTCAGCATCCGGCCGATCCGGCCAGAGGACGCACAGGCCCATGCGGCGTTCTTTGCACGGCTTTCGCCGGAGGACATCCGCTATCGCTTTTTCTCGGCGATGCGGGAGCTGTCGGCCGAGCAGACGGCGCGTATGACACAGGTGGATTACGAGCGGGAGATGGCGTTTGTGGCGGTGTGGAAGGATGCGGCCGGACAGCAGGAGACGGTGGGGGTGGCGCGGCTGGTGCGCGAGAATCTGGAGCGAGGCGAATTCGCGGTGATCGTGCAGCCGAACATGAAGGGCCAGGGCCTGGCGCGACATCTGATGGAGCGGCTGATCGCATGGGGCCGGAGCCAGGGATTGGCCGAAATCGTGGGACAGATTTTGGCTGAAAATCAGCCGATGCTGGGCTTCATCCGCAGGCTTGGCTTCACCATTCATCATCTGCCAGACGAGCCGGATGTGGTCGAGGCGCGCCTGGTTCTGTAGCGTCGCGATATGGAACGTCAAAGACCACGGGTGCCGGCATGAGCGAGGCTCTGGTGGATTTTCTGCGAGCGGGGCCTTCGCCGCGGCGCGCGATCGCCTGTGTCTGCGGCGCGTCGGCGTGCTTCGCGCTGGCATCGTGCATCGTCAAGGCATTGGCGGCTGAGATTCCCACGATCGAGATCGTCCTGTTCCGCAGTCTGGTCGCGTCGCTGCTGCTGTTGCCGATGCTGGGGCGGCATGGCGGGCTGGCGGCGCTGCGCACGCGGCGGCCCTGGGGCCATGCCGGGCGGACGGTATCTGGCTTCATCGGCATGTTCACCGCATTCTACGGCGTGGCGCATCTGCCGTTGGCAACGGTGACGGCGTTGGGTTTTGCGATGCCGCTGTTCCTGTCGCTCCTGTCGATTCCGCTTCTTGGCGAGCGCGTGGGCGTTGTTCGGGGGGCTGCGGTGGCGGCGGGGCTGGTGGGGGTGTCGATTATGCTGCGGCCCTGGAACTCGGGGGTGGACGCGTTGCCGGCCTGGCCTGTCGCGATCGTGCTGGGCGGCGTGGTGGCCTGGGCGCTGGCGATGATCTCGATCCGGAAAATGGGGGCGGCCGGTGAGCGCAACATCACCATTGTGCTGTGGTTCTCGCTGGGTTGCGCGGTGTTGTCGGCGGTGCTGGTGGTGCCGGTCTGGGTGATGCCTGGGCCGCTGGAGCTGCTGGGCCTGGTGGCGATCGGTGTGGTGTCCACGGCGGCACAGCTGCTGATGACGGAGGGATACCGGTCTGGCGAGACGACCCTGGTGGCGCCTTTCGAGTATGGCGCCATTCTCTACACAACGGCCCTTGGGCTGCTGATATGGGGCGAGGTGCCTGATGTCTGGACGCTGGTTGGCATTGTCATCCTGGTGGGGGCGGGTCTGGTGGTGTGGTGGCGGGCGTGACGCGAATTGCGGAGCAAGGTGCGGAGTTTCGGGCGCACGCCCCGCCGCCACTGTCCGATGCGAAGATCATGCATCAGGACAGGAGCGGGACAATGGGCGCGGTCAGCCGAATTTCACCTTTGTATGCGGGCGATTTGGCGCGTTGGGATGCCATTCGGGCGCGGGACGCGCGGGCGGACGGGGCGTTTGTCTATTCCGTGGCGAGCACTGGCGTTTATTGCCATCCTTCCTGCGCGGCACGGCCGGCGCGGCCGGAGAACGTGGCGTTTCACGACACGCGAGAGGCCGCCGAGCGGCAGGGGTTCCGAGCCTGCAAGCGCTGCAGGCCGGAGTTGGCACCGCGCGCCGAGCGCGAGGCGGCGTTGGCGGCGCAGGCCTGTCGCAGCATCGAGACGGCGGAGGAGCATCTGTCGCTTGAGACCTTGGCCAACGCGGCCGGGGTAAGCCCGTTTCATTTTCATCGGCTGTTCCGGCGGATCGTGGGCGTGACGCCGAAGGCATATGCGGCGGCGCGGCGTGCTGCGAAGGTGCAGGGTGGCCTCGCACAGGCGGCGTCTGTGACCGAGACAATCTATGACTCTGGGTTCAGCTCGTCCGGGCGGTTCTACGAGGCCACCGAGGGCATGCTGGGTATGACGCCGTCGGCGTGGCGGGCGGGTGGCAAGGGCGAGGCGATTGGGTTTGCCACCGGCAAATGCAGTCTGGGCTGCGTGCTGGTGGCCACAACGGCGAAGGGCATCTGCGCCATTCTGCTGGGTGACGCGCCGGGTGCCTTGGCGGTTGATCTTTCGCTGCGATTTCCGCGCGCGCACCTAAGCGAGGATCTGAATTTCGGCGATCTGGTGGTGCGGGTGATCGCCTATGTCGATACCCCGGGCAATGGGATCGGCCTGCCGCTGGATATTCGTGGCACCGCGTTTCAGCGTCAGGTTTGGGAGGTGCTGCAGAGCATCCCGGCCGGTGAAACGCGCAGCTATGGGCAGGTGGCGGGCCTGATAGGCAATCCGAGGGCGGTGCGCGCGGTGGCTGCGGCCTGTGCGGCGAACCGTCTCGCGGTGGCGGTGCCGTGCCATCGCGTGGTGGCGGGGAATGGCGGGCTTGCGGGCTATCGCTGGGGCGTTGATCGCAAGCGCTCGTTGCTGCTGCGGGAGAAGCGATAAGGCGTCCGGGGCGCTTCGCCTGCGCCCCGGATTGCCAGGCTTACGGTATGGTCTGGCGAGTGGTCGTGGTTGTCGAGGCACCTGGAATGCTCATCGGCACGGTGGTGGTCTCGCTGGTGGTTGAACGGGTCGCCGGGGCTGGCGCGTTGGTGACGCAGGCTGCGAGGCCGGTCACGCTGGCGACGGCCACGGCTGCGCGCAGGAACTTGCTGATATTTGACACTGGTTTTTCCTTAAATCGAGAATCGCAGCCGGGTTTATGGGATCGTCGTAGTTGTGGTGCGGCGCGTGGTGGACTGGGTGGGCATCGCCGGTTGAACCGTGGTGGTTGTGCTTTCAGACGCGGTGCCGGTGCTGTTGCGATAGGTGGTCGACTGCGAGTCGCTCACAGTGCCGTTGGGGCTGATGGTCCTTGAATTGTGCTCGACGGCCATGGAGCCGGGTGTCGGCACCAGCACCACCGGCGGCATCGGGGCCGGCATGGTGGGGGCACCCGTGGTCGTCGTGCTCTGATAGGTGGATTGCGCGGCGGCGAGCCCGGTGCTGAGGAGCAGGGCGGCAGCGGCGGCCGTCATAAGTCGCATCATGGGATATTCCCTGTTTGTTAGGTCAGGCGATGACCTTGGCTGAGGTCTGAACGCCCGCGACTGTGCTTGGTTGCAGAACGCCACAATTGAGGTTGAGACTGCGTTGGACAGTTCCACGATCAGGAAGCTGAGAATTGGGGGATTTGATCGATGTCTGACCACACGCATGATTGGCGCACGCACGGCGTACGGGTGCTTCCGGCTGGCAGCCTGGATGCCAACACCGCACAGACGCCGGGCATGAATCGGGCGGCGGCGATCAACGCGGCGCGGGTGGGGGCACAGAAGATCTGGGCCGGGACAGTCCATATCCATCCCGATGCCAAGACCGGGGCGCATCATCACGGCGCGCTTGAGAGCGTGATCTATGTGTTGCGGGGCCGCGCGCGTATGCGGTGGGGGGAGCGGTTGGAGTTTGTGGCCGAGGCCGGGCCAGGGGATTTCATTTTCGTGCCGCCCTTTGTGCCGCATCAGGAGATCAACGCCAGCAGCGACGAGACCTTGGAATGCGTGCTGATGCGGTCTGGCAACGAGGCGGTCGTGGTCAATCTGGACATCGATGCCGTCGAGGCGCCAGAGGGTGTGGCCTGGATCGATCCGATCCATACCGCCTGATGCGGCGGCATCTCGATCATCGGCTGAAACTGCGGCATTTCCGTGCGATCGACGCGATGGCCAACCATCGCAGCCTGGTGCGCGCATCGGCAGCGCTGGGGTTGAGCCAGTGCGTCGGGGGCGCTGCCGGTCGCGGCGGCGGGGCAGCTCGACCTTATCGTGGGTCAGCTTTCCGAGCCACCGGCGCCGGGCGGGTTTCGGCGCGAGACGCTTTACGACGAGCCGATTGCAGTGTTGGCGCGGGCGGAGCACCCGGTCTTCGATGGCGATGCGTCGGAAATTGTAGTGCTGGCGCGGTATGAGCTGGGGCTGCGGCGATGACGCAGCGGATGAGGCCGGAGATTGAGCAGCTCGGTGGGGTTCATCCGCGAGCTGCACTATGCCACCGAGGCGTTGACGATCTGCCCGCGGATGATGATGAGCGGCGATCTGCTGCGCGACAACATTTGCGTGGTGCCGATCGCCCTTTCGCATGCTGTGCGGCCGGCCGGGGTCATCCAAGGCGGTTTACGGCCGCACAGCATGCGAATGCGGAGGCGTTGGTGGCTGGGTTACGCCGCTACCTCGCCACGCTGTCGGAGCGCGGGCTGGTGGCGTTGCTCATTACGGTATAACCAAAACGCATAAGAAGACCGCGGAAAACGATATGACCTGAGCACTGTTGCCGGGTCATTGTGCGGGTGGGGAAAGAAGCGACATGACCAGTAAACATATGCCACGCGCCTGCATTATGGGGCACCCGGTTGCGCAGTCGCGCTCGCCGATGCTGCATGGGTATTGGCTGGCCCAGCTCGGGATCGACGGCGCATACACCCGCGAAGATGTGGCGCTGGGCGGTTTCCCTGCGTTCCTCGAAGGGTTTCAGGCCGCCGGCTATGTGGGCGGCAA
>JBBROR010000090.1:0-10838 GCA_038229175.1 Acetobacterales bacterium
CCCGGCGAGGTGCATGTCGATGGCCAGACCATCACCATCACGCATAACGGCCGCACCTACGGCCCGATCACCGTGTCCGCCGAGCGCGACCCGACCAAGGTGCCTTACCAGGGCATCGACGTGGCGATGGAATGCACCGGCATCTTCACGTCCAAGGAAAAGGCCTCGGCGTTGCTTGCGGCCGGCGCCCACAAGGTGCTGATCTCGGCGCCCGGTGAGAACGCCGACGCCACCATCGTGTTCGGCGTGAACGAAAAGACGCTGACGAAGGACATGACCATCGTGTCCAACGCCTCCTGCACCACCAACTGCCTGGTGCCGGTCGTGAAGGTGCTGCACGACAATTTCAAGGTCGTGCGCGGCTACATGCTCACCATCCACAGCTACACCGGCGACCAGCCGACGGTGGACACGTTCCACAAGGACCCGCACCGCGCCCGCGCCGCGGCCGTGTCAATGATCCCGACGTCCACCGGTGCGGCCAAGGCCGTAGGCCTGGTGATGCCGGAACTCGCCGGCAAGCTGGACGGCAGCTCGATCCGCGTGCCGACGCCGAATGTCTCGCTGGTCAGCCTGGACGTGGTGCTGGAGCGGACGCCGACCAAGGACGAGGTCAATGCGGCCATGAAGGCCGCCTCCGAAGGCGCGCTCAAGGGCATTCTCGGCTACAACACCGCACCACTGGTCAGCTCGGACTTCAATCACATTCCGCTGTCGAGCACGTTCGACGCCACGCAAACCGCCGTGGTCGATGGCGGGCTGGTGCGCGTGCTGGCGTGGTATGACAACGAGTGGGGCTTCTCCAACCGGATGTCCGACACGGCCGCCCTGCTCGGCAGCCTGTAATCCGAGTCTTCCGCGGGATGGGTTCATCCCTCCCGCGGGACCTCTTGAAGGAAATTCAAATGACCGTTCGCACCCTTGATGGGCTCGACGTCGCCGGCAAGCGCGTGCTGGTGCGCGCCGATCTGAACGTGCCGGTGCGGGATGGCAAGATCACTGATCTCACGCGCATCGAGCGCCTTTCGCCCACCATCCGCGAGTTGTCGGACAAGGGTGCGCGCGTGATCGTTTGCAGCCATTTCGACCGTCCCAAGGGCCGCCGCGTCATCGCGATGTCGCTGGAGCCGATGGCGCTGGCGTTGCAGGACGTGCTCGGCAAGCCCGTGCATTTCGCCAATGACTGCATCGGCGTGCAGGCGCAGCAGGTGATCGAGAGACTGGCGCCCGGTGATGTCGCGGTGCTGGAAAACACCCGCTTCTATCCCGGCGAAGAATCCAATGACCCGGCCTTTGCGGCGGAACTGGCGAAGCTGGCCGATATCTTCGTCAACGACGCCTTCTCGGCCGCCCATCGCGCCCACGCCAGCACCGAAGGGGTCGCGCATCTGTTGCCCGCCTATGCGGGGCGGCTGATGCAGGCGGAGCTGGAGGCGCTGACGGCAGCTTTGGGCGTGCCGGTGCGCCCGGTGATGGCCATCGTCGGCGGCTCGAAGGTCTCTACGAAGCTGGATCTGCTGGGCAACCTGGTGGGCAAGGTCGATGTGCTGGTTATCGGCGGCGCCATGGCCAACACGTTCCTGGCGGCCCAGGGCGTCAACGTTGGGCGGTCGTTGCAGGAGAGTGAGATGCACGCCACGGCGCTCGGGATCGTGGAGCGCGCGAAGACTGCCGGCTGCACCATCGTTTTGCCGGTGGACGCGGTGACGGCCACCGAATTCCGTGCCGACCCACCCACGAAAACGGTAGACGTGCATGCCATTCCGCCAGACTCGATGATGCTCGATGTCGGCCCCGCCAGCGTGGCGGACCTGATCGGACGGCTGGCCGGCGTGAAGACGCTGGTATGGAACGGCCCTCTCGGCGCCTTCGAGACGCATCCGTTCGACACAGGTACAGTGGCGTTGGCGCATGCGGTGGCCGCGGCCACGCAAAGTGGCGCGCTGCGCAGCGTGGCCGGCGGCGGCGACACGGTGTCCGCCCTGCGTCATGCAGGGGTTATCGACCAACTCAGCTACGTGTCGTCGGCTGGCGGTGCCTTCCTGGAATGGATGGAGGGCAAAATGCTGCCCGGCGTTGCCGTGCTGGAGAATGCGACCTGAATTCGATAGACGCGCAGCGCAAAATGTCTCATTGATCGCTGTATGTCTTATTAACGGATTATTTACCGATGCGTGCGACAGTTGACCGCATGATCTCCTCAAGCTCACTTTCCGCGTTTTCCGCCAGCGCCACCAACGGCGCAGTGTCTGTCAGGCCCAGCCCGCCAGCGCAGCAGGTGCGTGCGCAATCCACAGCGCCTGCGGGCAGGATGGGCGGGCAAGGCAGCGCAGCGCAGGGCCAGCAGCCGGTGCAACCTACGCCGGGGCAAGTGCTCCCAAGGGGGTCGCTTCTTAATCTGAGTGTATGACGCAACGAACCAAACTGTGACGCAACCGCCACGGAACTGCTGAAAATTCCGCCCACGGGCGCTTAACAATTGCTGAAAAGCGTGAAGTGCGTCATACATTTCGCATGGAATACTTAACGGTTTCTTATCGAGGCTTACCGGGTTCGGTCGTCACGTCGCTGAAGGCATTGATCCTTCCGGCTGTTGTGCTGGGCGCCATGTCGCTGCAGCCGGCGCGTGCCGGGGCACCGATCAAGGATATGGTCGCAACAAACCTATCGATGGCCGATTCGATCAACAACCGTTTCACCGTAATCAACCCGCCAGGTAAGTCTCTTACCGGCGGTTATGCTGTGGCGCCGATGCCGAACCAGGATGCTTACGCTCCGCGTATCGCGGAGCCACAGGGGCCGGAGGTGTCGCCGTCGATCCTTGGCGGTAAATCGAACAGCTATCGCGGCGAAGGTTTTGTGTCCGGGTCCACCCCGCAGGTGACGCAGCAGCCGAGGCGGATGCCGATGCCGGGTATCAGCCTGAAGATGCCGCTCTACTGAGCCTTCTGGCTTTGCCACACGAAACGGTATGACCACCCGTTTATCTGCGGCAATCTAAGCGTTATGCTGAACGCTCTCACCTTGCTTATGTGCTGCCAGTTTGCCGGCGAGGTCATCGCCCGCGGCGCATCGCTGCCGTTGCCAGGTCCTGTTCTTGGCCTGCTTGTGTTGCTCGCCTATCTGGTTGTCCGCGGCAGTGCGCCAAATCCTGATCTGGCCATCACATCCGGCTGGTTGTTGCGGTATTTCGGCCTGTTGTTCGTGCCCGCCGGCGTGGGCGTGATCACGCAGCTCGACATCCTCGGAGATAATTGGCTGCCGCTCCTGGTGGCCATCCCGGTTTCCACCTTCCTGGGCCTGGTGACCACGGGGTGGGTGATGCAGCGCCTGGCGCGCCAGGAATAGACGTGGAGAAACTTTTTACTCTTTGGGTCTATCTGGAAACCACCCCGCTGCTTGGCCTCGTGGCCACCTTGCTGGCGTGGCAGGCTGCCTCGGCTATCGCCTTGCGCATGGGCGGGGCGGCGTTGGCGAACCCGATGCTCATTTCGGTCTGCATCCTGGCAGGCCTGCTGCTTGCCACCGGCACGCCGTATTCAGCGTATTTCCAGGGCGCCCAATACGTTCATTTCCTGCTGGGGCCGGCCACGGTGGCGCTGGCGCTGCCGATGTATGCCAATCTGTCCCGGATCCGCCGTTCGGCCGGGGCCATTCTTCCGGCCTTGCTCGCGGGTTCGCTGGTGGCAAGCCTCAGCGCCATGCTGATCGCCCGATTGCTTGGCGCGCCCCGCGTGGTGGTGCTGTCGCTGGCGCCCAAATCCGTCACCACGCCGATCGCCATGGGCATCGCCGAACAGATCGGCGGGCAGCCCTCGCTGGCGGCGGTGTTCGTGCTGTTGACCGGGCTGTCGGCCATTGTGCTGATCGGGCCCGCAATGCGGATGGCAGGCGTTGTGGACATGCGGGCGCAGGGGCTGGCCGCGGGCATGGCCGGGCATGGCCTCGCGACGGCGCGGATGCTGCTGGTGAGCGAGACAGCCGGTGCGTTCGGTGGGCTGGCCATCGGGCTGAACGGGATCATCACAGCGGTTCTGGTGCCGCTGCTGGCGACCCTGCTGCGCTGAGGGCTACCCCGGGCCGAGGCTGTCCAGCCGCATCACCAACGCATCGGCCCCGGCGCCATAGTAACCACGGCGACGGCCGACCTCCTCGAAACCCATGCCCGCGTAAAGCGCGCGGGCGGCCATGTTGTCCTCCGCCACTTCCAGCAGCACGCAGACGGCACCGGCGGAGACAGCACGCGACAGGGCAGCGCGTAGCAGGTTTGAAGCGAGCCCAGTGCGCCGCGCCTCCGGAACAACCGCCAGGGTCAGGATCTCCGCTTCGTCGGCGGCCACCCGTGCCAACACGACGCCGCCGGCGTCGGCCAGGAAGCCGAACCCGCCGGGAAGGCTCAGCTGCAGCGCCATTGCGTCCGCCCCCCAACGCTTCTTGGCCGGAAAGCTGGCGGCGTGGATGGCGGCCATCACATGGCAATGGGCCGGGGTTGCGAGGATCAACCTGGCCGCCGGGCCGCTCATCCGACGGGATGCGGCCGCAATCCGCCGGCCGGAAGCTTCGCCTCGGGTGCGTCCACGTACATCGGCATCGCGGCACATGGCGGCAACGCGCCCATCAGGCGGCGCATGGCTACACCTGCCACCGCCACGGCATGCGGAAGCCTGGCGTCGGTCAGCTTCACATCGTGGCCACGCCCGACCAGCATTGCCGCCACGGCGACCGCAGCATCTCCGGCAATGGCCACGGGACCTTCCGGCGTGGGCAGGTCGGTCAGTTGGAACGCCTGCAGATGGCCGGCGATGTCGAGGAACACGCGGCCCCGGCGGTTGTCGATGGCCGTCCACAGCGCGCGCCCGCTCAAGGGGCCAACCATCTCGGCCAGCGCCTCGGCCACCGTCACGCCGACCACCGGGCAGATCCCGGCGGCAAGGCCATGGGCGAGTGCGATGGCCGAGCGCAGGCCGGTGAAGCTGCCCGGCCCGATGGTGACGGCCACCGCATCGAGAGGAACACCGGGCGCCAGCGATCGCAGCACCACCTCGGCCATCGGCGCCAGAATGGATTGCTGTCCACGCGTCGCGGCCTCGGCATGGCTTGCCACCGGTGCGCCATCCACCACCAGCGCCACCGAACAGCTCGCCAAGGCCGCATCCAAAGCTAGAATTTGCATCCTCGCAACCTAGCCCTTGGCGGCGTGGCGGCATAGGAGGGGAGGGACACCGCTGCTTTCCCGCCATCATACGGAGCGCCCATGGACAAAGTAATGATCACCGCCGGACCTCACCGGTTCACCGCCCGCCTCGAAGACGCGATGGCGCCCAAAACCTGCGCCAAATTCCGCAGCCTGATGCCGTATCGCGAGCGCATCATCCATGTCCGGTGGAGCGGCGAATCGTGCTGGATTCCGTTGGGTAGCCTGGATCTGGGGCTGGGCTACGAGAATCACACCAGCTTTCCCGCGCCGGGCCAGATCCTGCTGTATCCCGGTGGGATCAGCGAAACCGAGATCCTGTTTCCGTACGGCAGTGTCTGCTTCGCCAGCAAGGTGGGCCAGTTGGCCGGCAACCACTTCCTCACCGTGCTGGACAATCTTGAAAACCTGTCGGCGCTGGGCAGGATGACGCTGTGGCAAGGCGCCCAGGACATCCTGTTCGAGATGGCCTGAGTATCTGGGCCGCGCACCGCGCGGCCCAGATTGTAGTCAGGCGAGGATGCAGGCCTCGTCGAACGAAAAGCGGGGAGAGCGGGGCAACAGCCCCGAAGCGTCGCCGTGCCCCAGGTTGATCAGGAAGTTGGCCTTCCAGCCGCTTTCGGCAAAGAACGCTGCGTCCACCTTGGATTTGTCAAAGCCGCTCATGGGGCCACAATCCACACCCATCGCGCGGGCCGCGATCATCAGATATGCGCCCTGGAGGCTGCCGTTGCGGAACGCGGTTTCCTGCGCGAGTGCATCGTTTCCGGCGAACCAGGCGCGGGCATCGGCATGCGGGAACAACATGGGCAGCTTGTCGTAGAACTTTGGATCATGCGCCACGATCACGACCACCGGGGCGCTCATGGTCTTGTCCAGGTTGCCGGCCGATAGCGCCGGGCGCAGCTTCTCGCGGCCTTCCGGCGTACGGATGAACACGAACCGGGCCGGCGAGCAGTTGGCCGAGGTGGGTCCCATCTTCAGAATGTCGAATATGGAATGCAGATCAGCGTCCGACACCGGCTGATCGGTCCATTTGTTCTGCGTTCGGGCATTGGTGAACAACGCGTCGATGGCGGCCTGATCGATCATGGGCAATCCTAATTGAATGATGTCGAGTTCCCGCTTCCGTAACGGCTCTAGGCAACGCGGGCAAACGGGCCCGAGTGGACGAGAGCGGGATGATTTTGGGTAGAATGAAAATCACCCCACTCTAGCCTTTGTTTTATCGATCATGATGCGTTTGGGTGAAGCAACCCAAACGCATCATGATCTAGGCGAGCACCTGCTCGACACTCGTCACTTCCGGCACATAATGGCGCAGCATGTTTTCAATGCCGTGCTTCAAGGTGGCTGATGAGGACGGGCAGCCGCTGCAGGCCCCCTGCATGTGCAAGCGAACGACCCCGTCCCGATAGCCACGGAACACGATGTCGCCGCCATCGGACGCGACCGCCGGGCGCACGCGGGTGTCGAGCAACTCCTTGATCTGGGCCACAACCTCGGCGTCTTCCGGAGACACATCCTCATCGGCGGCAGTGTCGCAGCCTTCGATCACCGGGCGGCCGGCCACGAGATGTTCCATGATCACGCCCAGCACCTGTGGACGCAGCGACGCCCAACCGAGCTCGTCAGATTTTGTGACCGTGATGAAGTCACCGCCGAGGAAGACCCGGGCCACGCCGGGCAGTGCGAAGATTGCGGTCGCCAGACTGCTGCGCCCGGCGCTTTCAACATTGGCGAAATCGGCCGTCCCGGCGCCCATCACATCCTGGCCCGGCAAAAACTTGAGGGTGGCGGGGTTCGGCGTACCTTCGGTCTCGATGAACATTCTGGGTGTCCTGGGTCTGTCGCTTTGGGTAGAGAACCGGTGTGGTCCTGATTGGGAAGGTCGGCCTGAACGCGACCAAGCGCAAGGGGTGGCCCTGTCCTGGTGGTCCAAACCTGACGCTTACCACCCAAGCGTCAGCAAATTTGGCCTACACAATCAGAAGCTAGTGTTTAAAATCCGGGGATTCTTTCCTCAGATTTTAACCACGAGCCAGCCATTTTCAGAAATGTGAATTGTCAAGGTAGGCATGAAGCGACGTGCGAATGCGCCTTCATCTCAAGGTACTGGCCGAACCAACATTGCAACTGTGGGGAAGGTTTGGCCGCCCTACCGCCACATGGCAAGTCGCCGTGCCGCTTCCGCCATGTCTGCCTCCGGCCCGCAATAGCTGAACCGCACGTAGTTGTTGCCGCGCGTGCGATCGAAATCAACGCCGGGTGAGGCTGCGATCCCGACCTCGGCCAGCATGCGGCGGCAGAATTCTTGGCTGTCGCGGGTCCGGTCGGACACGTCGGCATAAAGATAGAACGCGCCTTCCGCCGGGCTGAGACTGGAGAAACCGGCGCGCGGCAACGCCTCCAGCAGCAGCGCGCGGGAGCGGCGATAGGCCTGCACATTCGCTTCCAGTTCCGCCGTGCAGTCGAACGCCGCCTCGGCCGCGATCTGGGCAATATGCGGGGCCGAGATGAACAGGTTCTGCGCCAGCCGCTCCACCGGGCGCACCAAATCTTCAGGCAGCACCATCCAGCCGATCCGCCAGCCGGTCATGGAGAAATACTTGCTGAAGCTGTTGACCACCACGGCGCTTGGCGAGAGGGCAGCCGTGGCGATCGGCCTGTCGTATTGCAGGCCGTGATAGATCTCGTCGCTGATCAGCCGTACGCCATGGCGGTGGCACCAGTCCGCAATCTCAGCCAGCTCCGCCGGATGCAGCATCGTGCCGGCGGGATTGCACGGGCTGGCCACGATCAACCCGTCCGGCCGAGGGGAGAGCGCTTCGAGCATGGCGACGGTCGGCTGGAACCGGGACTCGGGTCCGGCTTCCAACATGACCGGCACCATGCCGAGCGACTGCAGGATATTGACGTAGGGCGGGTAGAAAGGTGCGGCCATGGCGATGCGGTCACCGGCATCGAACGCGGCCAGGAACGCAAGCGGAAAGGCACCGGACGCACCGACCGTCACCGCCACCCGCGCCGGGTCGATCAAAGCGCCATACCAGTCCGCGTAGTGTCTGGCGATGCGGGCGCGCAACGACACCAGGCCCAGCGCCTCGGTGTAGCCCATCGGCAAGCCCGCCGAGAGCGCCGCCTGGGCTGCGGCCACGGCCCCTTTTGGCGCGCCGGTGCCGGGTTGGCCAACCTCCATGCGGATAATTTTGGGCGCACCGTCCGGCAGCGACGCCTGCCGCGCATTGGCGGCGGTGATCACATCCATCACCAGGAAGGCTGGCGCGCGGGCGCCGCCTCCGGTTTTGAGCGCCATCAGTTGCTGCCGATCGCCAGGCCGAGATTGCGGGGGTCGGTGGTCCACGCGCAGGTGGTGCTGGCCTTGGGCAGATAGCCGGGGCAGGCGATGGTGGTGGCGCGTCCCGGCTCGGGCGGCAGCGCCGGTTGGCTGTTGGTAAGGCCAGCGGCGAGGCCCATCGCCGCCGCGACAGGTGCGGCTTCCTGGCCGGTGCCGCCCGCCATCGCCCGAAACGCCTGGCGGTTGGGGTTGTATTGCAGCGCCAGCGCCAGCAGCGGCTGCGGTGCCCTGGCCGGCGATACGCCCATCAGCACGCCGGTGCCGGGTGCAATCCGGCCGGTGCCGAACAGATTGCCCATGCTCACCGCACAGATCGCCGCCCCGCCGTTGCGGTCCACCGCGCCAAACACGGTCGATGCCGGCAGCGCGCCGAGCGACCCCGCCGGCGCGTTGCCGGCCAGCAGCGTGTCTGTAGTGGCACCCTGGCGAGACGCGGCGGCGGTGTTGACGGACTGCGCCATCGCCTGG
The DNA here is from genome assembly GCA_038229175.1 of Acetobacterales bacterium. Lineage (GTDB taxonomy): Bacteria > Pseudomonadota > Alphaproteobacteria > Acetobacterales > Acetobacteraceae > CAIQQQ01. Next base: position 9,021 of record JBBROR010000090.1, read on the forward strand.
GCCGAGGCGTCCTGCCCGTTTGCGATACCTGCCGCGATCACCTTCGCGGCCACGGCAGTGGCAACGCCGCCGGCTTCCGGGGCGGGCAGGAAAGCGATCTTGTCGTCGTTGATGGACGGTAATTTCAGCGGCTCAGCGAAGCGCGGCAGGGCGATACGCAGATCCGACACTTTCAGCCCGCCACCGATGGGCGCCATGGCGTCCTCCAGGCGGCGTGCCAGCGGGCCCTGATAAAGGTCGCCCACGCCGGCCACGCGCATCTGGGCCAGGGTGCCGCCCAATTCCGGCTGCAACAATGTGCCGCCTTCCGCCAATGGCTTGCCGTTCGGAAAGAAAACCGCACGTGCCCCGGGGTCGGCCGAGAGCGGGCCGGCCACGATAGCGAGGTCGCGCAGCAAGGCGCGGGACACGACCACGCCAAAGCGGGCAGCCTGCTCGGCCGGCACAATCAGGGTCTCCACCGGGCGCTGGCCGTAGCGGGCCTGCAGGGCGAACAATCCACGCGCCAGCATCGGCGTGCCGGCCGGGCGGTCGGCACCTGCGGGATTGGCGGGCGCCGTGGATGAGAACAGGACCGCTTCCGGTGCGCCGCCGCCGGGGCCGCTGCGATCAGGGTTATAGACAAGGCATCCGCCGCCCGCACCAAGGCCCGCGCGCGACGGCAGGGTGACGGCAAGCTGAAATCCCATCGCGGTGACGGCGTCGGCCGCGTTGCCCCCCGCTGACAGCACCGCGCGTCCCGTCAGCGCGGCCTGCGGCTCGTCCGCCGCCACGCCGCCGAGGAAGCCCTGCACATTGCCGACCGTTCCCACCGGCACATCGGACTTCCCGCTGATCGTGTTACCGATGGAGTCGAAGGTGGAGCAGCCAGAGAGCGTCACCGCACCCGCCAGCAACCAGGCGGTCGATATGCGCGTCTTCGTGCCGATCATGCGCGGCCCACTCCCAAATCCGGTTCGAATGGTGCCATAACCGCCTTCGCTCCCCCCGGCAACCGGCAGAAGGTGACCTGATGTTCATGCGAATTCTTCGAGTGGTTGGTCTGGCAGCACTTTTACTGCCTGCCATGGCCCTTGGAATGGCCCATGCTGCGGGCTTCACGCCGCAGCAGCGCGACGAGATCGTGGGCATCCTGCGCGACGCCATGAAGCGTGATCCGTCCATTCTGCGCGATGCGGTGGTGGCGCTGCAGGCCGATGATGCCCGCCAGCAATCCCAGGCCCAGGCCGGCGCGCTGAAATCGCTTGAGCCGCAACTTGCCCATGCGCCCGGCGATCCCGTAGCCGGCAACCCGAACGGGCGCGTCACGGTGGTGGAATTCTACGACGTGCGCTGCCCGTATTGCCGCCGCATGCTGCCCACGATGGCAAGCCTGCTGCGTGCCAATCCGGATGTGCGTTTGGTGTATAAGGATCTGCCGGTGTTGGGTCCGGCCAGCGTGCTCGGCGCCCGCGCGCTGCTCGCGGCCCAGAAACAGGCCGCCTACCTGTCGTTTCACGACGCCATCATGGCCGGCCCTGCCGATGTGACCGAAGACAGCCTGCGCGCAATCGCTGCAAAATTAGGTTTGAACTGGGACCGTCTGCAGGCGGACATGAAATCGCCCGACGTGCTGGCACGGATCGACGCCAACCTGGCGATGGCCCGCAAGCTCGATCTCCAGGGCACGCCCGCCTATGTGGTCGGGACCCAGCTGCTCCCTGGGGCGGTGGATTTTGCCGAACTGCAAAAGGCGGTCGTTGCAGCCCGCGTTCCGCAGTGAAGGGCGTCATGCATGGCCCCCGCCTGGGCCGTAGGTGAACAACGTCTGTCCATAGG
>JBBROR010000091.1:0-10548 GCA_038229175.1 Acetobacterales bacterium
ATTCCAATCGACCGCTACGTCCTGCGACGTATCGTTGGCGCCCGTGCGTTGATCAGCCCGATCACCGAGCGACATCTTTTCCCATGGCGTCGCCTTGGTGCGCTTCTAGGCGCCGACCATAAAGCAATCCAGCGCTGGCACATTCAGGGAATCAACATCATCGTAGCCGCACTGCGGAACCCAATCGTATCCCGACCGAATTTGTAACCATCGAGCTTTTGGGCCGCTCTAACCGCACGCTTAAAATTTTATCCAAGCGTGCCGGTTCATCAAACGCAGCATGTAACGTCGCTCGCAGGATGCCACATCTGGTGGTCTGACAAATGCCGGTCGCAAGACCGTATGGGCTACATCGGTTGAAGCGTCACCATTGCCACGCCGGCATCCAGAATTCCAAGCTCCTTCGCAGCCTGACGCGAAAGATCTATGATCCGGGTCCGAGTCCCGGGCCGATCGTTGATTATCACAATCACCGAGCGCGTCCCGCTATGGCTTGTGACCCGCACCCTAGTGCCAAGCGGAAGTGTTGCATGCGCTGCCGTTAGCTCGTTCTGGTCGTATCGCGAACCGGAACTTGTCCGATGCCCTTGCCAATGCTCGCCACCATACCACGATGCCATCCCGGTCTGCTGCCATGTCGCAACACTGCCGCGCTCGCGCCACAGCGTACCGTCGTCGATTAAATTGCGGTCGATGGAACCGGCCCGCCCAGTCGCGCTGACCCTATGGACGATTCCCCCGCTGGTGCTTTGCAGCAAGGTCGGCGCTAGGTCGCGTAAACGCGAACGTGCAGCCGCCCGCCCGGATGCTCGTGTAGCAGGCGCCACCTTGATAGCCACCCGATCTGACGAGGAACTCCGAACAACGACCTTAGTCTCGGTTTTCGCCCGCCCGCCATGATTGGCTGCACCACTTGCCTTCGTCACATTCCCGTTCTGACCGATCTTTGCCGCATCCGCGGTCGCAGCCATCGCTGGGACGCTTAATAGCAAGGCCATGACCAAGCCAGGCAAAACCCGTTTGGCACGAATGATCATCAATGCTCCATTCTCATCGATGCCATGACCAATAGAACAGGACGAAACGTATCCAGTCACTGTAATAAGGTCGGCAAGGCGGACGCTACAACCCGAAGTCCAAGCCTTGCGGTGGACCGGATGCAGCAAACAGTACGGTATAAGCGTGGCATACAGACAAGCCTGGGAGGCAAGATCAACCCCCCTGCGACCGCAGGATTGGGCACATTGTTGCCATAATTAGGCACTCGAACTCACGGATATTGCAGAAAGAGAACCCAACTCTACCCGCAAACATCTGAAAACAAATGAGTTTCAAAACGTCGATACGGTTATTTATCGCTGCCTCAATTGGCTTTTCAGCCAAATCACGAAATGGCAGTTTTTCAGGAATGACATCCTCTCAATCGGTCTAAAAGGAATTTTCGCCTAACGTGGAATTTTTTCCTTCCCAGCCACCCCAAAAAAATATATGGTTTTCCCTATGATCGACTGGACGCGCAGACAGCGCCACCCGATCCCGACAGGTTCCCCCAAAGGACAGCATGGCCAAAAAAGCAGACCAGCCCAAGCTGGCGCTGGCCATTCCCGCATTGGCCATCGACCCGCGCATCACTTCGCAACCGACGCCGTCCGACGACTGGAGACCTGGTAACTCAACTCCCCAAACGAATGCCGCCACACCGGGCGATCGGCAGGCCGAGCCCACCATAACACTGCCCGATATCACCGCCCTCCGGGACTGGGCTTCCCACGCCTTGGCGCCGCTGGACCAGGTGCCCGCCCGCCATCACATCGCCATGCTCGACCGTCTCGAAGATGTTGCCGCCGGCAAGATCGACCGCCTGATGCTGCTTCTGCCGCCAGGCCACGGAAAATCCGCCTACGCCTCGGTGCTCTTCCCTGCCTGGTGGTTCACGCGCCATCCGGCCAGCTCGGTGATCGCCGCCTGCCACACCGCAGATCTCGCCAGCCATTTCGCCCGCAGGGTTCGCGAGATCGTTCGCGAACAGGCTCCCGTCCTCGGCTACAACCTTACGCGCGACGAACGCGCCGCCGCACGATGGCGAACCACCAACCGTTCCGATTACTACGCCTGCGGCATTCGCGGCCCGATCACCGGTCGCCGCGCCGACCTTGTCCTGATTGACGATCCCATCAAGTCGCACACCGAAGCCGACAGCCAGTCCGCCCGTGACTCTCTCTGGAACTGGTATCGCTCCGATCTTGCAACCCGCCTCAAACCGGGCGGTCGCATCGTCCTGATCATGACACGTTGGCATCAGGACGACCTCGGTGGACGCCTCCTTGAGACCGACCCAGGTTGGACCGTGCTAAAATTCCCGGCCTTGGCCGAGGCAGACGACCCGCTCGGCCGGAAGCCCGGAGAAGCTCTCTGGCCAGAATGGGAAAACGAAGCGGCGCTTGATCGCAAACGCCAAACCGTCGGCCCCCGCAACTGGCAGGCGCTCTTCCAACAGAATCCAAAGCCTGACTCTGATGCCCTCTTCACCACCGCGCGAATTCTCATCATAGAGGAAATGCCAAAAATCATTCGTGAAGTCCGGGCATGGGACCTTGCTGCAACCCTTCCCACCGAAGGCCGCGACCCCGATTGGACGGTTGGACTTAAGCTCGGCATCACTCAGGAAGGCCGCCATATCGTCACTGATATTATCCGTATCCGGGCAGGGCCGACCGAAATCGCCAACCTTATCGTGTCGACGGCGAACCACGATGGCCCTGAAACGCTTGTCGGCCTTCCCCAGGATCCCGGCCAGGCCGGGAAACAACAGATCGCCTGGCTCACCCAACGCCTCGCCGGCCACCGCGTCAGTGCCAGTCCAGAAACCGGCAGCAAACTTCTCCGCGCCACCCTACCCGCCGCCGCCATCGATGCCGGATCGTTGTCATTGTTACGCGCATCTTGGAACCGCGTGTTCCTGGACGAACTGCGGGAGTTTCCCCAAGGGAGGAAGGACGATCAGGTCGATGCGCTCAGTCGTGCCTTCACGTCGCTCGCGCAGTCCAGCACGCAGCCCCATCGTTTCAACATGTCCCTCCTCGGTCGCTGACCCACCCATCATCCGCCACTTTCCGGAAGGCGAGCCCCCATGTTCGACACTATTGCCGCCCTGTCACCGCCCGACCCAGACTACAGCCCGCGCACCGCACGCCTCGCACTTTATAAGAAGGTACAGGACGGTACTCTCTACGACCTGCTCCCCCACGCCTTTCAGGACGAGCGAACGGCCTCTGGCGAATACATTCCGCTTCGCAGCCGGCGCCCATCCGTGCGCTATCCACTCGCCCGAATCGTGGTTGACGACAGCGTGAGCCTTGTCTTCAGCGATGGACATTTTCCCACCCTCGACAGCGACGATGTTGGATTGCGCAGCACTCTGTCAGACCTCGCCATTGAGACCCGGCTGAATTCCGTCATGCAGGAAGCCGCCCTGCGTGGCGCCGTCGGATCAGTCGCCGTCCTGTTGCGCGTCCTCAAGGGCCGCATCTTTCTCAAGGTCCTCGAAAGCCTCTACCTCAACCCTGTCTGGGACCCAGAAGCGCCCGATACGCTTCTTTCAGTCACCGAAAAATACAAGGCCGCTGGCAGCAGCCTCGTCGATCTTGGTTACCAAATCGATAACCCAGCAGCGCAATACTGGTTCATGCGGATCTGGGACAGCGATCGCGAAACCTGGTTCCACCCCTGGCCCACCACCAGCGTCGATCCCCCCATGATCGACGCTCTCAGAAGCATCTCCCATGGTCTTGGCTTCGTCCCGCTGGTCTGGATCCGCAACCTTCCAGGCGGGCCAGACGGCGCAGAAGGCATAGATGGAGCCTGCACCTTCCGCCCCGCGATCGAGACCGCGATCGAGATCGACTACCAACTCAGCCAAGCAGGGCGCGGCCTCAAATACAGCTCAGACCCCACGCTGCTCATCCGTGAACCGGCCGGAGATGCAAGAGAACTCGTCCGCGGCGGCGGCAACGCCCTGGTCGTCACCGAACACGGCGACGCCAGGCTGCTCGAAATCAACGGCACCGCGTCGGCCGCCGTGATCGAATACATCCGAACCCTGCGCGAGCTCGCCCTCGAAGGCGTGCACGGCAACCGCGCCAGTGCAGACCGCCTCACCACGGCGCAGTCGGGCAGGGCGCTCGAAATGATGAACCAGGGCCTCATCTTCCTCGCCGACAACCTCCGCGTCAGCTACGGCGCCGCCATCCTGCAGATCGCTCGGATGATCATCTCGGCCAGCCACATCTACCGCCTCACCACCCACCACGAACCCGTCCCGCCGCTCGATCGCAGCGCGAGGCTCCGCCTGAAATGGCCGCGCTGGTACGCGCCGGACGCCTCCGACCGCGCCGCCGATGCACAAACCCTCGCCACTCTCACCACCGCCAAACTGCTCTCGCCGGAAACGGCGCTGCGCAGCATCGCCGATATCTACGCCGTGCCCGACATCGGCCTGGAACGCGCCAAAATCGCAGCCACCGAACCCGACATCGCAGGGCAGGAAACCGTATGACCGACACAACACCCTCTACTGCCAACGACCGCGTGGGCGATCTCGAGCGCCAGCTCGTCGAACGAGAGGCCACCCACCAGCGCGACCTCACCCACGCCGAACTGAAAACCCTCGCCGTCCGAGCCGGCATGATAGACCTCGACGGCCTCAAACTTCTCGATCTCACCACAATCAAACGCGATGCCAAAGGTGAGATCGAAAACGCCGATCGTATCATGACCGATCTCAGGCGCGCCAAGCCGTGGCTGTTCCCCACCGCCAACTCTTCGGCCACGTCACCCACGCCGCCATCCACGCCGCCGGTTGCCAAGCCAGTCACGGCGATGTCGCACAAGGAATGGCAAGTCGCGCGAACCGAACTGCTTCGCCGCCGCTAAGGCCTCCCTGGCTGACTACGCCTTTCGAACTTCGCGAACGCAAACATTTTCATGCCCGGAAGCCCCGGCGCATGCGCAAACCTTCATGAGGAAATTTCCAGATGGGCATTCAGAACTTCCCGGCCGCCCTGCAGCCGATCATCCAGCAGGGCTTCCTCGAACGCGAGTTCGAAGCAGCCCTCCACAGCCGCCTAGGCTATCGCATGTGCGCCGACCGCCAGGATTTCGCCGTCGGCATCGGTGAAACCCTCACCAAAACCCGCGCCGGCCTGAAACCTTCGGTGACCACCCCGTCGGTGCCCTCCACCAACACCAACCTGGACAACGGCCTCACGCCAGGCAGCTACGGCGTCGAGCAGTTCACCATCACCCTGAACCACTACGCCGCCACCACCGACCTTAACATGGTCACCTCGCGTGTCGGTATCGCCAGCCAGTTTCTTCTCAACGCCGCCATCAACGGCGAGCAGGCCGCCCGCTCGCTCGACGAACTGGCCCGCAACGCCCTGTTCAGCCCATATTTCGGGGGCAACACCCGGGTCCGCACCACGCTCGGCAGCGCCGGCGTCAACGTCACGGTCGACGACATCCGCGGCTTCCAGACGGTCTTCGTGAACGGCGTTCAGACGCCGGTCGGCGGGTCCGCCAGCCTCACGGTCAATGTAGGCGCCAACTCCTACACCCTCGTCGGCGCCGCGGCAGACACCTCCAACATTTCCGTAGCACCTTCCGGCATATCCGGCGTGCTCACCTTCAGCGGCTCGGTCACCGTCGCCGACGGCACCATGGGCAACGCCGTCATAGCGTCCACCGCCAGCTCGATCATGCGGCCGAACAGCCGCCTGACCTCAACCGCCCTCACCTCGGCTGACACACTGACCATGAGCGCCCTGCTCAACGCCGTCACCCAACTCCGCCTGAATGCAGTCCCGGAAATCGATGGCGTCTATAACTGCTATCTCGACCCTGTCAGCGCGCGGCAGCTCTTTGCCGACAACGATTTCCGCCAGCTCTTCCAGGGTGCTACCTCGGCCAACCAGGTCTTCCAGCGCGGTATGATCAACGATTTCCTCGGGCTGCGCTTCATCCCCACAACCGAGGCCTACGTCCAATCCCACCCAACGCTCTCTGGCGCCGTCATCCGCCGCCCGATCATCGTGGGGCAAGGCGCCCTTATCGAAGGCGATTTCGCCGGCATGGCTGCGGCCGACGTGGCGCCCGACGACAGCCTGATCTCGATGGTCGACGGCATCGCCATGGTCACCCGCGAGCCGATCGACCGCCTGCAGCAGATCATCGCGCAAAGCTGGTACTGGATCGGCGGCTTCTGCGCCCCGTCAGATACCACAACCAACCCCACCACCGTGCCCACCGCTACCAACGCCGCCTACAAGCGCGCCGTCATGATCGAGCATATCGGCTAACCGCCTCCATTCTGCCACTCCCCGTCCATTCGGACGGGGGACCAAACCCGGGGGAAGCGACATGCCGTTCAGCGAAAGCGAATTGACCGATCTGCGCCGCCATTGCGGCTACCCCGCCTATGGCATCGGCAATGGCGGCTTCAGCAACTGGCGCTTCTATCAGGCCTACGGAATGCTCGAATACCGCCTCCAGCGTCTCTCCGGCGCCGAAGAATCCGTCGCCCGCACCTACATCCAAACCCTCGCCACCCTGGAACATGCCGTCACCGACGCCTCGGCCACGCTAGACACCGACAGTGCCGCAGCATGGACCCGCAACGCGCGAGAAGTCGCCGAACGCACAAGGCTTTTCGACGACTGGCGACGTCGTCTTTGTGGCTTCCTCGGCGTGCCTCCTGGGCCATCGCTGGGCGACATTGGCACCAGGCTGGTTGTCTGATGAATGCAGCCCAATTGCAGGACCGCCTGCACCGCGCCGCCGGTCGCAGCGCCGCTATCGCCGGCGAAACCTGCGATCTCTTCCGCCCACTCGACCCGATGCATCCGCTCGCCGCCACCAACCGCATCCTGCGTCTGCACGCCGCCTTCCTTCCCATCGGCGGTGGCCTTCGCCGCCCTGTCCAACAGAACCAGCTGGTGTGGGAGGGCCTGTTCGATGCTGCCTACACGCGCCCCGGCGACATCCTGCGCCGCGCCAGAGATGGCGCTGTGTTCTACATTGCAGCCCAACAGCCACTCCTGCCGGTCCTTTGCGTCCACGCTCTGCGGATCATCACCATCACCCGCCCCAGCACCGCCAACGTCGCCGGTCTCAACCTGTATGGCGGCGCCATCGCCGCCACGCAGACCACCATCGCCGAAGGCTGGCCCAGCGCGATCACGTCACTCGCCACACAAGGCACCGGCCAAGCAGGCCTCGCGGCCGAGCTCGCCACCGGAACCTGGCAGATCCAGCTCCCCACGAGCCTCAAACTCCAACTGCGCACCACCGACCGGCTTAGCGACGACCAAGGCCGCATCGGCATCATCGCCAGCGCGGAGACATCCGACCTCGGCACCACGCTCATCGTCCGCCAGGCAAGCACCTAAAATAGGAGGCACCCCATGGCCGACCTTTCCGACGTCGAGACCAGCCTCGCCAGCCTGATAACGGCAACAGCCTACCCAAACGGCAGCGATGCCTTGTCAATCACCGGCACCGTCGTGCGGATCTATCGCGGCTGGCCCAACCAATCCGCCCTGAACGCCGATCTTGCATCCGGTATCGTCACCATCACGATCTTTCCTGATCCGGGCCACACCCGCATCACCACCCGCTATCTCGATCCGCCCGAGACAGGATCGGTCGCCCTGCCCACAATGACAGCCAGCGTCACCGCCAGCACGGCAACATTTGCAGGCGTGGCCGCACCCGGCCAAATCGCCGGCGTTCTCGTCGACAACAGCGCCTTCGTGCACCGCACCGCAAAAGGCGACACGCCGGAATTGGTGGCCAGCATTCTCGCCAGCTATATCCGCACCCGCCGCGCGGTCCAGGTCCAAGGCGCCAGCCTCACCATCCCCGGCTGCCGAAGCCTCATTGCGCGTATCGTCGCCGACCAGGCCACTCAAACCGAAACCCGAAGGCAGGTGCAAGGCTTTCGGCTTTCCTTCTGGTGCCCAACCCCCACGCTGCGTGATCAGGCCACAGCCCTCGTCGACGGAGCACTGAGCATGCAAAGATCCCTTACGTTGCCAGACGCCACCACCGCCAGGCTGCACCAGACCGGCACCACGGTGTTCGACCAAAGCCAGAACGCCAGTCTTTACCGCCGAGACCTGATGCTCAGCGTCGAATACGCCACCACCGTCACCACCACCCAACCCGCCCTGATCTTCGGCGACGCCAGGCTGTTGCCGAATGCGTCAGCCGGTAGATCCCTCCTCGGCTGAAGGACGCAGCATGAACACCCATCTCGCGGTCACTCGTGCATTCGGCCCCCACGCCAAAGGCGCCATCGTCTCAGACCTCACCATCATCGAAGCCATCCTGGCGTCAGACCATGCAGGCCATGTGGTGCCCGTCCAGGCGTCCTGCACCACTCCAAAAAACGCCACCCCAGAAAAGGAGGCCTGATCCATGCCAATCGTCCAACAGGGCAATATCAACACCACCGCCCTCGTCGTGCCCGATCTCTACGTCCAGATCGTGCCGCCGCAGAACCTCGTCCTGAACGGCGTGCCCACCAACGTCGTGGGCATGGTCGGCACCGCAAGCTGGGGGCCGGTCGGCCAGCCTACCATCGTATCCAATATGGCAGACTACGCCCGCAGCTTCGGCGCCGTGATGCCGCGCAAATACGACCTCGGCACCGCGGTCGCCACCGCCGTCCAGCAGGGTGCGTCGAACTTCCGCTGTGTCCGAGTAACCGATACCACCGACACTGCAGCCAGCCTCACGCTCCCAGGCACCGCCTTCGCACTCACCGCCCTCTACTCCGGCAGTTCAGGCAATCAGATCGCCATCACGCTGGCTTCAGGCAGCAAAGCCGCAAGCTTCCGCTTTACCGTGGCATTGCCGGGCCTACAGCCCGAGGTGTTCGACAACATCACCGGCAGCGGTACGCAGTTCTGGATCAACCTTGCTGCTGCCATCAACACCGGAAACGGTAGCCAGCGTGGCCCCAGCCAGATTGTGCTGGCCAATGCCGGTGGCACCTCCGCCACACCAACCCCGCTTTCCGCCAGCTTCGCAATCGGCACTGCCGGGTCTGACGGTGCCGCCGTCACCACAGCCAGCCTCATCGGCGCCGATACCATCCCCCGCCGCGGCATGTATGCCCTGCGTGGCCAGGGCTGTTCGATCGGCGTGCTGGCCGACTCTGATGACAGCTCGCAATGGACCACCCAGGCCGGCTTCGGTCTGGCCGAAGGCGTCTATATGATCCTCACCGGCCCCACCTCAGACACGATCAGCAACGCCGTCGCCACCAAACAGGCGGCGGGCCTGGACACCTACGCTGCCAAAATGATGTTTGGTGACTGGATCTGGTGGAACGACCAGGTCAACGCAGTCCTCCGCCTCGTCAGTCCCCAGGGCTTCGCAGCCGGCCGCCTGGCCAACCTGTCGCCCGAACAGTCCAGCCTCAACAAGCCGCTCTACGGAGTGGTCGGCACCCAGAAATCCGGCACGCCCGGCAGCAGCCAGAACACCGGATACTCGGCTGCTGAACTCGGTATTCTCATCGGCGCCGGCATCGACGTCATCGCCAACCCCCAACCGGCCGGGGCCTTCTGGGGCGTCCGCGGCGGCCACAACGCCAGTTCGAACGCGGCGACCAACGGCGACAACTACACCCGCCTCACCAACTTCATCGCCGCCACCCTGGCAGCCGGCATGGGCCAATATGTCGGCCAGGTCATCAACCAGGCGCTGTTCCGCCGCATCCGCGCCACGCAACTGAGCTTCCTGCAGGGCATGCTCAGCCAAGGCCTCCTCGGCAGCACCGACGGAACCCTGCCCTTCAACGTCCTATGTGACATAAGCAACAATCCGCTTATTCGTACCGGCCTCGGCTATGTCCAGTCGGACGCGCAGATCCAGTACCAGGCGATCAACGAGAAGTTCATCGTCAACATGGAAGGCGGCCAGACCGTGCAGGTCAGCCGTCAAACCCTCCCAGGCGCCCCCGGCGCGCTGTCCGCATAAGGAGACCACCCCATGCCCAGCACCGCCTTTTCCGTCGGCCGCGACTGCCAGCTCGTCGTCATGGGCCCGTTCGGCCGCCTCGACCTCACCCATGTCACAGGCTTCGAAAGCCGCCAGCTCACCGCTCCCATCCGTGTTGATCGCATCGACGGCTCGCAACTCGCGGCCGAACTCCCCAAAGGCTGGGACGGCCATTTCGAACTCGAACGCGGCAGCTCCGCCGTCGACGACTTCATCGCTCGCATCGAACAGGCCTACGTCTCCGGCAGCGCCGTCCCAACCGGCACACTCTATCAGTACGTCAGCGAAGTCGACTGCAGCACCAGCACTTACCAATACGACCAGGTGGTCTTCAAACTTACTCAGGCCGGCCTGTGGCGCGGCGATCAGAGCGTCAAGCAGCGGCTGGACTTCTTCGCATCCCGCCGTAAACGCGTCTGAATCCACCAGCCCCCAATCCAAAGGTGTCATCGATGGAAACCCCCACCGCCCGCCACCTCGCTG